>JBBSNU010000209.1:0-7912 GCA_038260455.1 Chroococcales cyanobacterium
CACAAATTACGGGGCGAATTGCTGTTAGAGCTTTTTTGATTGTTTCGGATGTAGACAGGATACGAGTGGTGACGTACTGAGCTAGTTTTCGCTTGCGGGCTCGCTCTCTATCTGTAACGTCGCGACCGATGTACACGAAATCTTGGAGGGCGGCCATTGTTTGAGAAATCCCTTGAATTTCACTGGGAATTGCCGTACAGGAAAAAGCAACTGTGAACTTTTCTCCGGTTTTTGCCGTGCAAACTACTTCGACATTGGTTTGAGAGGATTGAGGCTGCTGTTGGCTGACTGCTTGCAAAGATTCACCATCAGCAGCAAGAGCGTTTATTTGCTGTCCTACTAATTCTGATTCGCTATAACCGAACAAATCTTGAGTCGCTTGATTGATTTTTTTAATTTTTCCCGAGGCCGTTGTCACCAACAAAACTTCAGCAATTGAAGTAATGATTTTTTCAACATAATTATTAGTAGCGGCTAAGGTACTCAATAAAATATTCATTTCATTGGTAGCTTGGACGAGAGTTTGTTCTAAACCCATCCTGTCGGTTACGTCTTCAAAAAATATAATTAATCTCTGATAATTATCGTCATTGCTGAATTCGACGATATACATATCAAAATAAAGTCGTGAGCCATTTTCTAGTATCCGAGTTATCGCTTTAAATTCAAAGTTTGGCAACCGCCCTTCAAAAATATCGATTAAAATTTCTTCAGTTCCCACCAATTCAGGAAAGGGAAGCCGCACATCGCTGCCGGCCGTTACTTCCTCGGGAAAGTCGGCGAAGCGCTGCACTTGGAGAGATGTCTCTTGGATTAAAAAGTCTTTATCCAGTGCTAGGTACTCCAGGTGGTGGGGAACCAACAGTTTTTTTAACAAGGTTTTCATGTGACATTTTTAGTAGTGAATGCGCCCTGGGGATCGAATTATCTGAAATTAATCTATAGCGGTTCTCAAAAAAGTGAGGATAGCCCTATGCCCTATGCCCTATGCCCTATGCCCTATGCCCTATGCCGTTCGCGTACCTGATCTTTCTGAGAAAGGCTATATTTATCTGTGTTTGTAAAATGGAATTGTGACTATAAAGGTAGTGCCTAACCCTGTCTCGCTGGAAAATTCGATTTGACCTCCGTGCAAGTCTACACACTGCTTGACTATGGATAAACCCAGTCCTGTACCGGGTATTTTTCCGACATTTTGGGCCCGGTAATACGATTCAAATAGTTGTTCTTGGTCTTCTATCGGAATGCCAATGCCTGCGTCTTTAATTTTAAATATAGCTTTTTCATGATAACAATTTAATTGAAAATAAATATTGCTGTCGATCGGCGAATATTTGATAGCATTAGAAAGCAAATTTGTCAAGATGTGCCGCAGCAATTTTGCATCAAGTGCGGGATCGTGTTGGGTTTTCTCCGAATCGCGATCGGGTTTTTTCGCGGGCGGAGTTGATTGTCGGCAAATAAAGTTAATTTTACGATCTTTTCCGTCACTAATTTTAATTGATTCTACTAACTCGCCACAAAAATTTTGCAAGTCAACTGGTGCGGGATTGAATTGGAGTTTTCCGGCTTCGGCGCTGCTGAGCAACCGCACGTCATCTAATAGCTGAGCCATGTGTTTGGATGCTGATTTAACGTGTTCGAGGTATTCTTGTTTTTCCTCATTGGTGATTTCGTCGCCGTAGTCTTTGAGCATTTGAGTAGCCAATAATACTGTACTTAAAGGATTGCCGAATTCGTGAGCGAGCATCAAGAAAAAACGAGATTTTAGCTGTCTGAGTTCTTGTTCTTTTGCCAAAGAGCGGCGAATTTCCATGTCTTTTTGCTTGCGTTCTGTGATGTCCCTGCCGATATAGACAAAATCGTACAGCCCCTTTAATTCTGTCTGAATTGCCGAACAGGAAAATTCCACCCAAATTTCTGCTCCTGCTTTAGTAGTGCAGATTACTTCCAGTTCTCTGAGCAGCTCTTTATGAGACAAAATATAGCGGTGGCGAGCTTGGTAAAGCAAGGTTTCTTCGACTACTATTTTGGAGAGTGGTCGATCAATTCTGCTTCGCTATACCCAAATAACCATTGTGCCGATTGATTGACTGTTTTGATAATTCCTAATGTTGTTGTCACCAACAAAGCATCACCCATCGAGCCAATAACTTTATCTATATACTCTTTAGAAGCGGCTAAGGCGCTCAGCAAAAGATTAGCTTCATTCGCCCTCTGAATCAAGGATTGCTTCATCACCATTTTTTCGGTGGCATCTTCAATCAAAATTAGCAAATTACTTCCCATATCTTGTTCGTTTTCATGTTCTATAGCCAACATATCGAAGTATAAAGGGCGGTTGTTGTCGGTAAACCGAGCGATACCTTTGAGATCAAAACTCGGCAGCCGTCCCATAATGATAGACATGAGGATATTTTCAATGCCAATCAGTTCGGGAAAACTGATGCGAGCATCTGCACCGGGGATCGCGTCGCCCGGAGTATCGGCATAATGCTGCACTTCGGCGGAGGTTTCCTGAATGATGAAATCGTGATTTACTATCAGATACTCTGTTTGTCGCGGCTCCAAGAGCTTTCTAAAAAGGGGGTTCATACTTGTTCTACCATTGTGTAAGCTAGTTTATGAAAGATTTCGTCAACGTCTTTGCCTGTTTTAGCCGATGTGGTGTAAACTGCTATTACTTTGTCTTGACCTATCGAATGGGAGATTTCCACTAGCATTGCCAATTTTTCTTCGTCTATCAAGTCTACTTTGTTCAAGGCGATGATAATTAACCCTTTGGGATTGACTGAAGAAAAAAGCTGAATGTGTTCGGAGATTCGCTCAATTGTTTCGGTTCTGCTGACATCGGCAACGATTAAAACGCCGCTAGCTCCTTGCAAGTAAGTCGGTGCAATTCCTTTGAATTTTGTATGCCCTTCTAAGTCCCAAATCAGCAACTTGGCTGTGACGTTTGCCTGCTGTTTTATATTTTCTAATGTAATAATTTTGCTGGAAATTTTGACTCCGACAGTGGAGAGGTACTCGTCGCTGAATTGCCGATCGACAAAACGGCGAATTAAGCTGGTTTTGCCCACGCCAAAGTCGCCGATCATGCACATTTTTTTAGATATAGTAGCTGACATAATTATTTGCTGTTTACAGTCTTAGTTATTGGTTCAAATACCACGCATCTGCTCAAAAGTAGTGGTTGATTGGGTTCTACGCCGTCGGGTGAATTGGGGCTGGCGATCGTTTGGAGGCGCTTGGGGTCTGCACCGACGCGCAGCAAAGCATCTCGCACGGCTGCTGCACGCCGGAGCGACAGCCGTTGATTTGTGGCAAGTTCGCCAGTTCCATCGCTGTGCCCAATTATCTTAATATGTTTTTGAGGATATCGATCCATGAATTTTTTGACACTGGCGATAATTTCTGCGGATGTTGAGTCTAATTTTGCCGTTCCTGGGTCGAAGTAGACGCGGCTTGCAATCTGGAGCGGATCTAGTTGAACAGTGCTGACGACGGACTGAACGCCGGGAATTTGTTTTAGGGACTGAGCAATTTTTTGTGAGTCTGCAGCGTCGGTGATTGTGCCCTCTACTGTAACTTTGCGATCGCCATAGCGACTAGAAATAGAAACGCCCTCTCTCTGGTTCAAAACAGCGGTAATGCGCTGCACCTCGCCCGCTGTCAAAACCGGGTCGGGAGGTACATCTATAGCGATAATTTGATTGTCTAATTTCAGATTTGGTGCAGTTGATGCGGCTATTTTTGCGGCTTTTGCTCGCAATTCTGGATTGGGCAATTTTCCGGTTAACTTGAGAGTGTTGCCCTCAACGTCGGCGCTTAAGCGGTAAACTGCTAATTCAGGGGTCGATGCTAAAGCTAAAGCGGCATTTGTTGCAAGGGGACGGTCGATGCTGCGGCGGTGCTGATAAATTCCCCAAGGTACTAAGATTAAGCTCAGCGCTGCCATGCTCAGGCCGATCAGCATCAAGGGGGGTTTTGTTGATTTTTCCTTGTCTAGCGGGTCGAATAAACTTTGGATAAACGGGTGCAGTGACTGCGGTATAGTACCGGGGTCGCCGTTAAATTCGTGAATTAATTTAGCGTAATTAAGAATGAGATTACTAACTATTTTCCGCAGTTTGTTGATGAACGATTCTGGCGGTTCTCCTTTAACTACGACTGCCATGTAGCAGTATCCCGCTACTTCTAGCAGAATTTTTGAGTCGCCGTATTCAATTTGATTGAGTTCGGAAATTTCTCCAGGTTCAACGATACACTCGTTAACAAAGCTGCGAATAGCTGTGAGCATTCCTGCTACCATTTCCGATTCTAACTGGTAGCTTTCTGAGTTTTGAACTTCGGAAATTATTAAGCCTGATGCTTTATGAATTAAGAAGGCTGCTTGGATGGTAAATGGTACTGATTCTTGGAGGATTAATTCGGCTTCGGAGACTCCTTGTACTTTGGAGCGAATTTTGCGCTTCACTCCTTCCACGCTCATGGCATTTGACACTTTTTCATTGATTGTCTTGATAGCTTCTGTCATGTATCTGGCAATAGTATTGCCTATGACTGGATAGAGGGCATCGACCATTGCGTCTCGTTCGAGATGTATTTGGGCTGTAATCGCTTTGCCCATTTCTGGGGCGAGGGCTTGGGCGATCGACTCTTGGTCGAGGCGAATTTGCTCTTTAATTGCCATGCCGATTTCTGGGGCGATCGCCTTTGCAATTTCTGCTGGCGAATTTTTTATTTGTTCAGCAAGGGCGTCTGGGAGCAATTCAGCGATCGCCGAACTCATGGCTGGTCTGTTTTCTAGCGTTTTGGCCCTAATTACTTCATCAATAATTGGCACGATCGCGTTAACAACTTCTTCTCGGGAATCGGTAATTTTGCGGGTGAGAATTTCTGCGATCCAAGGGAGCATCAGGGCGATCAATTCTTGGGGATCGTGGATTTGGTGTTCGAGTTTTCCTAATTTATCATTGATGCTTGCCAGCAGGTGGCGCACCCCGGGCAAATCGTTTTCTGCTAGCAGAATTTTCACTTGTTCGATATCCGACATTTGCGAGCCAAAAATCAGATTTTGTAGCCTTGCCATCGCGCTGTCGGCTTCATCTACATCCTGTTTAATTTCGCCTAATATTTCTGAGCGCTGCGATATCGGTGTCGGCGGTTCTTGCAACTCTGCCATTGATGGTAGCGAAGCAACCACCGCATCTAGATATGTTTTTTCTGACGGCGCGGGAATTGTGGGAAAGCCGCTATTCGGTGCAGTTGTGGAGGCTGGCGTCTCTGTTTGGGGAGCAGACAACTCCTCTAAAACAGTCTTGAAGTCCTCGGATTTTGCTGCCTGTACTTCCTGCCCAGAATCTCTCTCAAAATCTGTTTGGGCGATCGCAGAAACATCTGCTGAAACATCTATAGTTTTAGCTGAGGAATAGTTTCTTTCGAGTTCTGAACTGTTGAGTTTGTGAGTAGGGAATAGCCTGATTTTGGGTTCGCCTGCAACAGCCGGGGAGTCAGTAGACTTTGGTTGGCGAGATCCTGTTTCTGATACACTTGCTGCAACATCCTCTGGTTGTTGCTCAGACTCTTGCTCAGAAATGCCTAACAAATCCATCAACCCGCCGAGGGCCCCAGCTTGACTGTTTTCGCTGCTGCTGTCACGTTCGGGCTCTGGATTTTGCTGTTTTGAACCAGCAATAATTTTGAGTTCGACTAACAGATTCAGCAAGGGTTCTAGCTGGGTTGCTGCATCGGCAGCGGACTCGTCAGGTTGAGAAACAAAACCCTCTAGCTGATTTTCACCGGCTGGATTTTCTTTCGGTAAAGCCATGCGTTATTATCCGTGGTGGTGGCGCTCCGGCAACAGAAATTCGTTATTTGACTTATTATCAGCAACGCCTTTAAGTTCGGGCACAAATTCTGTGCCTTTCAGCCTCATGCCGAGTTCAAACAGAATTTCTGCCATGTCGTCTCTAGAAACTTTAACATCTCTGAGCATGGAAAAGCGCCGATCGAGTTCTTCAAAAACCTGTGTTTTGAGAGTGCGGGTTTCTTCGGAGAGTCGCTCTCTGGTTTGGGAGAGTTCATCGCGAATCGAATTGGTTTGATTGTCGATGGCTTCGTCTAGGGCTTCTACACTGCTGGAAAATTTGCGGTTAACGCGATCGATTTGCTGCCGGAGATCGGCACTTTCTTCTTGCGTATTTAAGGTGAGCGATTTAACTTTCTTTTCAAAAGAATCAACTGCCGCCTTCATTTCTGCTGAGAGAACTGATTTCACCTGTTCGATGCGAGCTTGCGTATCTTGCTGCATCATCGACAAGTCGGAATCTATTTTATCGAAGCGATTGTCGTATTCTCTAAGCTGCGCCCCGAAAATTATATCTCGAATCTGGTCGATATTTCCCAACCGTTCGCGCATTTCTTCTTTAGTTATTTCTGCCATGCTTGTACCTCTAATCTCCCGATATTGTGACTTTTAGAACTGTGTTGAATTTTTTGTTAAATTGCCTGTCGAGCATTTTAAGTAGGCTCAAAAGACGCGCCTGCGGCTTTTTCTGCGGTGATTTACCACAACAGTTGGTTGCACTACTTTT
Source organism: Chroococcales cyanobacterium (assembly GCA_038260455.1). Taxonomy (GTDB): domain Bacteria; phylum Cyanobacteriota; class Cyanobacteriia; order Cyanobacteriales; family Microcoleaceae; genus Microcoleus. Next base: position 6,597 of record JBBSNU010000209.1, read on the forward strand.
CTTGACTTGACAGAACTCTATTGCTTGAAACTCTCATCCCTGTGTCGGGGAGGGGATTTTTTAGAGTTTTGACTCTAAATATCCTGAGATTAAAATTCTTGGGGTGGGTTCTGTAGCCCAAAATGGCGGTTTGCCATTCTTGCTTTGCAGCAAGCTCCTCAAGCTTAGAGTTTCCTGCTATACAGGGGGTAGGTTTTAATGTCTTGTCTTGACTTTTCATTGACATCCACCCCGCCCGGTCGGTACGGGGATTCCCAATCATTACTAATTGGGTTTCTGCTTCGTAGCACCAGCCTTCCGAGATTTACTCTCTTGGGGTCTTACAGTTGCTCCACAGACGCTCCACGGCTAGCCCAGCCGCCAAAATGTTCTTTGCAGCGTTGATATCTCGGTCATGGTTTGTCCCACACTTAGAACATTCCCATTCCCGAATATTCAACGGTAATTTGTCTACAATATACCCGCAGTTTCCACAGCGCTTAGAACTGGGAAACCAGCGGTCTATCTTTATTAGTTCTCGACCGTACCACTCACATTTATACGCAAGTTGGCGAATTAGTTCGCCCCAACTAGCATCACTGATGGCAAGGGCTAATTTATGGTTCTTCACCATATTCTTGATAGCCAAATCCTCAACTACAATCGTTTGGTTTTCACGAATTAGTTGAGTTGTTAATTTATGTAGAAAATCTTGACGCGCATCGGTGATATGTGCATAAATTTTTGCTACTTGTACCCGCGCTTTTTGCCTGTTGTTACTACCCTTTTGCTTACGGGCTAACGCTTTCTGTTTCTTCTTTAACTTTTTGCGAAGCTTTTTAAAGTGCTTGGGATTGGCAATTTTGTCGCCATCGCTAGTAGCAATCAGGCTGGTTATTCCTACATCTAGTCCAATAGATTTCTCTATTTTAGGGAGTGGTTTGATTGTGTGGTCGTCTACGAGTATGGAGACAAACCAGCGTCCAGCAGGTGTCAGCCTCACCGTAATGGTAGACGGAATGCACCCTTCGGGAATTTGTTTGCTCCAGCGAATAGGTAATGGAGTAGCACATTTAGCTAGAAATACTTGTTCATCTTTCCATCGGAAAGCTGACTTGCTGAATTCAGCACTGCCACCGTTATGCTTCTTCTTGAAGTTAGGATATCTAGCGCGACCCGCAAAGAAGTTGCTGAATGCCGCCTGAAGGTGTCTGAGTCCTTGTTGCAAAGGTACGCAGCTAACTTCATTCAAAAAATCAAGCTCTTCCTCTTTCTTCCAATTCGTCAGCATAGAGGAGGTTTGGCTGTAGCCAACTTTCTCTTGATGCTCGTACCAC
>JBBSNU010000210.1:0-7908 GCA_038260455.1 Chroococcales cyanobacterium
AAAAATATATTGTGCCCACAGAAACGGCCGCCGGAGTCAAAGGATAGAAGAAGTCATTAGTCATTAGTCATTAGTCATTGGTCATTGGTCATTAGTCATTGGTCATCAGTCATTTGTAGGGTGTGCACTGCGCACCGGTTGACTTTGATAACCATCGAAATACGTACTGGTTGACTTTTTCGGACATTGCGCACGTTACAAGATGAGCCGGTGCGCATTGCGCACTACAAACTACTATTTTCACTCCTTGATTCAAACAGACGGACATCGGTTAATCAACGGAATCAAGCAAACTGTAGTGATTGTCAGTTGATTTTGATACCCATCGAAATACGTACTGGTTGACTTTTTCCGACATTGCGCACGTTACAAGATGAGCCGGTGCGCATTGCGCACCCTACAAACTACTCCCTACTTATTTCTACCTCTGATTGAAAACTGCACTAGGATAAGCAATCCGCTTGTGATTGAACTGTTCCCAAACCCGCACAAAAATCTCCGCAATTAGAGACATATCCTCCCGCGTCAAACCCGAATCAATCAACTGATTATCCTGCCAGCGAGCTCGCAAAATCTTATTAACCATATTCAAAGCTTCCTCGTGAGTAGCATCCTTGAGCGATCGCAAAGCAGCCTCGCAAGAATCCGCCAGCATCAAAATCCCAGTTTCCCGCGACTGAGGAATCGGCCCTACGTAGCGAAAATCCTCCTCTCTCACTTCCCGACTTTCGATTGCTAACTTAGAATTATCCGCATCTACCAAAGCAATGTTTAAATCTTCTGGTTTTTGGGCAGCATTTTGCTTCGCTTGGTGATAGAAATAAGCAATCAACATCGTACCTTGGTGCTCGGGAATAAATGCCTGAATCGCCTTCGGCAATCGGTGCTTGCGCGCCATCACCAACCCCTCGCTAACGTGCTTTTTAATAAGCTCAGCGCTTTTCCAAGGGTCATTAATTTCATCGTGTTTGTTTCCCCCGCCCATTTGATTTTCGCAAAATCCGAGCGGGTCGTGCATTTTTCCAATATCGTGGTATAATGTGCCAGTCCTGACCAGCTCAACATTGCAGCCGAGTTCCCGAGCTGCAGCTTCCGCCAAACTAGCCACAAACAGCGTGTGCTGAAAAGTCCCCGGAGCCTCGGCAGCCAACCTCTTTAACAGCGGGCGGTTGGGATTGGCAAGTTCCGCCAGCCGGATCGGGGTAATCAAGTCGAAAACGTGTTCTAAATAAGGGCTGATGCCGATCGCCACAATGCTCCAAGCCAAACCGGCCAAACTTTGCGCCCCCACCGTACCGAGCACGACGTACCAAATCGCACCCGCAGCCGCGCTGGCAATCAAAGTCCCCACCAGATAAACCGAGCCCTGAGTCAAGCCGACAGCCACGCCCAACAGAGCCAACTCTTCGCGCGATCGCAGCCTCCCGGCCATAAAAGCGCCCAGCAATCCCCCCGCCGCGCTGGCCAGCAAATGAATCAACTCCACATTTAAGCCAACGGGCAGCAGCGCCGACAGCAGCCCCACCACAGTCACTCCCACCGCCGAACCGTAGAAGCCGCCGGCCAAAATCCCGATCGCGGGCAAACTCGTCCAAGGCAGCCCCAAACCCACCAGCACCGGCGCGCTCAAAGTCAGCAGCAGCAACAGCAAATGATCTCTCCGGCGCAAGCGGTAGTGCCTTTCTACCAGCAGCACGATCGCAATTGCCCCCGACACTAAACACACAAACCCCGCCAGCCCCAGCCAATTCACCCCCCGCCGGCTCAAACCAAAATAGTCCAGCAACACGAAATCTTGCTGCGATATTTCTTTTCCTTCTGTAACAATAATATCGCCCTGCTCTACGGCGATCGTCACCGGTTTCACCTTTTGCGCCGCCAATTCAGCTAGTTGTTTGGTTGCTTCGGGATCTTTCACCAAATTTGGCTGCAAAATCGCACTTAAACCTTCAACTGCCAAAGCTTGCGACTCTAACGGCACTTCATTTGCTACTTGCAGCTTCACAGCTTCTTTCAATATCTCTTTTGGCAACCCCGGCGGGATACCTTGAGCCAGCATTATTTTTGCCGCTCGACTCATACCCGTTTGGGTTTTCTGCCAAGCTGCATCCGACAAATCGAACAGCGAAGTATCGTAAATCTGTCGGAGTCCAGAAACCGACGGTTTTTCAAGCGCCTCCACAGCACTGGCATAGCGGCTGCGGGCAGAGGAAATACTGTCTGTCAGGCTTTTGAACTCTGCTGCTGAGACCGATCGGCTGTAAGCTTGCAGTTGAGTTAGAGCCTCCTGCTTATACTGGCTATCTGTCGGCGCATCACTGGCGGGGGAATCCAAATTCAACTTCTCGGAAGTTGCGCCACTAGAGTCTCCAGCCACGGCCAAAATCGATCGCCACTCCCACTCAGGACACCCCCTCAAGTAAAGCTGAGTCGCAGTTGAGAGCGCCGAGGTGGCGGCAAACGGAAACGAGCCTACCTCCCCCCGTAGTTCGCTTCCCTGTTGCCAAAATTGCTGCATTTCTCGATCGATTTGTGGCTCGACGGCTGGATCGAGCATTAATATCGCTACAGCCCCGATCCGCGCCGATGAACGCTCTTCTTCAGTAGTTTTGCGATCGGGGATACTAGCACTAGCAGGAGCCTGAATCGTCTGAGGAGCTTTCGTCCCCACATCTAGTTTCGGCTGGTTATAGAAGCGGTGGCCCAAAGTGCTGCTGAGGGAAACTACCGCTACGAACACCAACATCGGGGAACGAGCTTGATTTTTGATAGTTGATTTTGAGGTTTTACTTCTAAATTTAATAAAAGTTTCGGGCAGATCCAGTTGATCGAGCGAAAAACGGCTTAACAGATGTTTGCCAGGGCGATCGGGCTCTGCTTTGCTGCCATTTTGCACTTTAGCAATCTGTTGGCGCAGTGAGCGCGCAGCCCCTAGCTGCTCAATCTGCCGCATCAATGAGGAGATTGTATTCATTAATATTATGTCGAAGATATATTCACAAAAAAGCTCGATAAGTGGGAAGCGAGCGAGACTTTAGTCCTGAGAGGAAAACGACCAGGCGATTTCAATCGCCTTGAATCCCCTTGCGGGGTAGAGGGGTATGGTTGCCCCTCCAGCGAGGATATGGTTGTCCTCAAGCAAACACCCATTGCTGGGGTAAAGTGAGCTTGTCGGTCAATGTTATAAAGGCTTGTTAGGCTAGCAGCACTGTCGAGAGTGACTTTAAGACTGTTTAACTACTAGCGACAGAGCAAGGGACTAGCTTCGCATCCCAGGATGTCATGACCTAAATAACGTAGTCAGTTAAGACTATAGCTGGTCAGTACAGCTTGTTTGATTTCTCTTACAAGCTCAGTGGCTTTAGTCCTGAGTTACTGACTGTTATCCAGCAGCCTTGTCAGAAATTCTGACTGTGCATCTTGATTGAGTGTATCCGAATTGCCGTACCTGAATATTTAACTGCGCCAGCTACTTTGCCTGAATGTCGCCAGCAGTTCGGTTTGCTAACTGCAGCCAACAAGCCAGCAGTGTCCTCAAGCTTCGGCTGCTTCTTTCGAGTCCTTGTCTATCTCGAACAGTTCGCGGGCGCGAGGGCTAAAAACCCGATTTATCCGTAGATTCCTGGTTTTAAAACCCAATATTTTCTTATAAACCGGGTTTTTGGAGTCAAGGGAGTCAGATTTTATTTTTTAGTTTTTAATTGTCGCTTTCCTTCCGCTTTCGCTTTTGGCTGGTTAATTGCTGATTTCTCATTACTAATTTCTAGTTTACCCTCCCTTTTTCAAGCTGAAAACTTTATATTTTGCGAGGTCTAATCACATAAGGTGCAGCCACAGCGCGGGCTAGCGCTGCCGAATTCATGCCCGCAGAAGGGTTGTAAACTCCCGCCCACACAGCAAACAAATTATTTGCTAACTCCACAATTTTGGCATCGCTGCCTGTTCCCCAGAGCGAGGGTTCTCGGCCCTCGGCGAGCCGCTGCGATTCCACCGCAGCCGAAGATAATTGTCGCCATTCTACAGGAATCGCTGCAGCGCCGTTGTAAGCTCCAGACAAAGCTCCCGTCAAAGCGCAGGTGAGTTGTCCGGCTATTCCGCAGCGGGCTGCCCGCATCACTGACAAGCGCAAGTCTTCTGCGGTGTTCAAGAAGCAGTAGAAAGCTAGGGCGATGGGCAGCAAATTTCCCTGGTTGAGAGTTGAGTTAGTTTGTACTCTTTTCTCGCCATCGCCCTGTTTTTCTGACAAAGCTGTGGCGCTTTTGCATAGGTGGGTGGTGGCTGTTTCTAAATCGGCTTTCTGTTCTAGTAGTATTTGCACTTGTAGCAGTAGCTCTGTTAAGGCATTATCTGTGTTCAGGTAGGCAATTGTTTGGTCGATCGCTGTCGAGGGATCAAGTCTTTGTTTGAGCGATCGGGCGATCGCATATCCGATAGCTAAAACGGCTGTTTGCAATTCTGACTTATTTTCGTTGGGAAAAACATCTGTCGCCAGCATGATTTTTTCTCGCAGCTTAGCTTTATTTTCGTGAAAAAACATCGCGCACGGGAGCGCAGCAACAGCAGCTTCGCAAGGGTTAAGCACGCTTTGAAACTCGGTGCTTTCTGGAGGATAGATTTCCGACTTGACAAATCCTTCCCAAGTGTCGCCCCAATCTTTTAAATCTAAACCCATACACCGAATTAAACTTTGAGTCCACGCTACTGCAAGTCTCCCGCATTCGGATGAGTCCGTGCCAGTTAGGATTTTAGTGTTGGGAGAATTCAACAATGTTTGCCCGCTCAGGGTCAATTGCTGGTGTTTAGTCAGTTGTAAAATCGGATGCCAGCCTTCTGTTTGGGGGAAAATACCCACCAGTTGCCTCTGGTATTGCAGGCCTGTAGAGTCTCCTAAAACTGCCCCCAGTATGGTTCCTTGAAACTTGCTCAACAGGGAATGCGGCATTTGAATTCAACTCAAGTTGTTAGTAATTGGGAACTGGGAATTTGGAATTGGGTAATTGGGAATTAGAAATCGAGAATGGTTATTTTGTTTCCTTCTTAGCCCTCGATCTGTACTGCAATTAATTTCAAGAATCCTGTTTTTAAAACTCTTGTGGGGGAGGGCTTTTAGCAGCGCCCAAAATTTTAAAATCAAATGCAGCAGTACAGTTTATCCGTTACCAATTACCCACAATTCTGGACGCACCATCATAAACCGGGTTATTTTACTAATCGATTATCGTAACAAAAATGGTTTGTAGTGCGGACTTTAGTCCGCTTTCCCACAATTCTGGACGCACCGTCAGAAACCGGGTTATTTTACGAATCGATGATCGTAACAAAAATGGTTTGTAGTGCGTCAGTCAGCGTCCGCATTTTAAGAGCGGACTAAAGTCCGCACTACGAACCGGGGTGCGGGTGCGGTTAATCGATCGAATAGGATGTTACCCATTAGCCATTAGCCATTACCCAATTCTTTTCGTTAATTTCAATTATACCCAAACATATAAGGGCTGGCCTTCCATCTAAAACCTGCCCTCATCCGATCGCGAAAATCGGTGAATTTTTAATTTTTAATCAAGTAACTAACCAGAGCCTGCAGCCCCAGCCGATAACTTTCTGAGCCAAAACCGCTGATTTGCCCGATCGCCACTGGTGCGATATACGAGTGGTGTCGAAAAGCTTCCCGCCGATAAATATTGCTCAGATGAACTTCCACCGCAGGGATATTCACTGCGGCGATCGCGTCTCTAATTGCCACACTCGTATGAGTATAAGCTCCAGGATTAATTAATAAGCCTTGGTGCTGCCCTAACATCGAGTGAATTGCATCCACCAAGACCCCTTCATGATTCGACTGCTGAATTGAGACTTTCACCTGGAGGGCTTGCGCTTCTCGTTCTAGCAACTCGTTGATATCATTTAAAGTCGCAGAACCATAAACTCCAGGTTCTCGCTGACCCAATAGATTAAGATTGGGGCCGTGAAGTACCAGGATCTTTAACAATTTTTTAAATTCCAGCGCCACAAAACTTTGAGTTTTGACTTGGATTCGATCGCCAAGATCAAATCTCAAACCCAGTCTCAACTATCGGCGATGCCTAGGTTGGTTAACTGGAATAGGAATCGGTTGCAGTTCCGGTTGAGCTTCGGGACTCAGAAGTCCTTCTATCAACTTGCGAACCCATTTTTCAATTTGTTCCAGCACCTTTTCAATGTTTTCCATTGAACGGATAGCTCCTTTTTTTATAGTCTAGACTGCTAAACCGACGGCTAAATTTCTGAAACATAAGCAAGCACGGCTTTGAAATCAAAGGTCAAACTTGCTGTCTCGCTTGCTGGTTGTTTTCAGCAAAGGAGAGATTTCAGTATATTTGCCAATCAGTCCTATCTTATTATCATAACGAATCTTTACAGATAATCAAGAGGTTATCAGAAAATTACGGAACAATCTGGGTTTACAAACTATTAAATAAAGATTAAGCTTACTGATAACAGTTGACAATTTACACGGCGTTGGATATTTTTTACGCTTTTACCAATAATTGACGCCGGAGCCGATCGAGCGCCGTACAGCTACTGAGATGCCGAATCCAATCGCGGCCTCGCCCATCGCCAAAGCGGTATTCAAAACTTTCTGTCACGCCGTCGGGGCCTGCTAAACCGACATAAACCAGTCCCACAGGTTTAGCATCTGTACCGCCTCCGGGCCCGGCGATGCCTGTAATGCTCAATCCCCAATCGGTATTGAGCCTCGCGCGCACTCCCGCGGCCATTTGTTTTGCTACTTGCTCGCTGACTGCGCCGAATTCCGCTAAATCTTGGGGATTAACACCTAATAATGATTCCTTAACTCGATTGTCATAAGAAATAATCCCGCCCCAAAAATAGCTCGAACTGCCGGGAACAGAAGTCAGCATCGCCCCTAACCCTCCTCCCGTGCAGGATTCAGCCACACTCAGAGTTTCCCCGGCCAACAGCAGCAATTTGCCTACTGTCGAAGGGAGGGTATCGGTATCGGCACCGTAACAGTCTAGGCCAGTAATCTGCTGCAATTGTTGTTCGATCGGCTCAATTAACTTTTTCGCAGCCGCTTCCGAGTCAGCGCGGGCAGAAATCCGCAATTTGACTTGACCGTGATTGGCGTAGGGAGCCACAGTAGGATTAGTTAAATGCAGAAAAGATTCTACTTTTTCCGCCAGCGCCGACTCAGCAATTCCCCAAAATTTCAACGTGCGGCTGGAAATAGTTGCGCTGCACCAACCGCCATTTTTCAGGTAAGGAACGGCGGTTTCTCGCCACATCAAGTGCATTTCCGCCGGTACGCCGGGAAATGTCATCACTGTCACCTTGGGAATCGGCTGCCAAATAATGCCCGGTGCAGAACCGCTGCGGTTCGGCAGAATGTCCGCCGTTTCTGGAATTAAAGCTTGTTTGCGGTTGCTGGGACTCATGGTGCGTCCGCGCAGGGCAAATTTTTGTTCGATATCGGCGATAATTTCCGGTTTTTCGATTAAGGGAACGCCAAAGAAATCGGCGATTGTTTCGACGGTGAGGTCGTCTGGTGTCGGGCCGAGACCTCCTGTTAAGAGTAAAAGTTGCGATCGGGCCACAGCGATTTCTAACACTTGTTTGATGCGTTCTGGATTGTCCCCCACCACGGTTTGATAGTAATGAGGGATTCCCAAACTCGCTAATTCTTTCGCTAAAAACTGAGCGTTGCCATTAAGAATATCTCCTAAAAGCAATTCAGTGCCAACACAAATAATTTCAGCAACCATTAGTTATTGGTAATTGGGCATTGGGCATTGGGCATTGGGCATTGGGCATTGGGCATTGGGCATTGGGCATTGGGCATTGGTAATTGGGCATTGGTAATTGGGCATTGGGCATTGGGCATTGGGCATTGGGCATTGGGCATTGGGCATT
>JBBSNU010000211.1:0-7886 GCA_038260455.1 Chroococcales cyanobacterium
TTGCCCCAATTAAGAGTTAAAAAGTACCTACATAACAACCTTTTTCCGGGGTTATTGTGGTTTTTTGATTTGTTGGGGGCGCCGCCCCCGCTCGCTGGTTTTTAAACGCCCCGGGGCGGGGACGCTCGCACTACAAATGCAAAACACCAGATGCACCCTTGAAAAGGTTTGATCGTTCGGACTTTAGTCCTTCTTAATGCGGACTAAAGTCCTCACTACGAACCAAATGGTCGATCGTCTTTTGGAATAGATGTAGGATTCAGCAGAAATGAAGCTGCTGTTTTTGCTGTGATTTCAGATAGCTTAATTTGTTTGAACTCAACAATACCTTCAGCGATAAAAGAATCTCTCAACTCAGCTTTTTCTCCGCTGTTAAAAACTGTTTCATAAAATACTTCGCGAATCCCTGCAGAAATGATTAATTTCAAACAATAAATGCAGGGTTCTAAAGTCACGTAAATGCTAGATCCAGCCGTAGATATCCCGTGTTTGGCTGCTTTGGCGATCGCATTTGCTTCAGCGTGCACCGCCCGCGACGGCAAAGTTTTACTAGCGTCGCAACTGCTCAAACCGGGATAGCAGAAGCCTTGAGTCGTACAGTGTACCGAACCTGACGGCGAACCGTTGTAACCCGTGGCTAAAACTTGCCTGTCTTTAGCAATTACTGCGCCGACGGGAAAAGCCAGACAAGTCGATCGAGTAGCAGCTAATTTTGCTAACATTAAAAAGTATTCGTCCCAATTTGGTCTGTGAGGTGGTTCGTAGTTGTCTGGTGTATTGTTCATTTAAAATCTAGAATCAGAACTTTATTGAAACGAGAAATTTATTGTCATATCCCAGTTGAGCCAAATCCATTATCTCCCCTAGAACTCGAACTTAACATTTTAATTTCTTCAATTTCCACACGAATTACTGGCGCTATTACCATTTGAGCAATTTTCATGCCTCTTGTAACTTTAAATAAATTTTGACCGTGATTGATTAAAATCACTTTGATTTCGCCTCGGTAGCCCTCATCTATTGTTCCTGGTGAATTGAGTACAGTGATTTTGTGGTTGAGGGCTAAACCACTTCTGGGACGGATTTGAGCCTCCGTTTTTTCTGGTAATTCTATTGATATCCCTGTATGAATTAACTGGCTTTCTCCCGGATTAATTTCTAATTCATCTATAGAAAATAAGTCTAGTCCAGCATCAGACTGATGAGCGTATTTGGGAATTATGGCAGATTCATGGAGTTGCAGGATTTTTAATTTCATTTTGTTTACTGTTTGCTTGATTTTGGTCAACCTGAAATTTTCTTGTTTGAGATACCCGACTCTTTACACACAAAGCTCAAGAAACCGGGTTTTTTTACAGATATTGAGGGTTTTTAGCTAATATTTGCTTAAAAAACCCGGTTTCTGGCCTACGCAATTAGCCAGAAAAGGCAATCATCTTACGGGGCTAGCCTTGCTTTTCCCAGACGAGTAGCTGTGTACCACTTAGCAATGCCCGGAGCCCAACTTTCAAAATGAGGCCACATCATTTCGCAGAGTTTTTGAATTTCAAGTTGAGCATTTTTCTTATTTCTCAAGTCAGAAAAATGCAGGAAAGACCTTAAATTGAAACTGACTACAAAATGCTGGCGATAATCAAAGGGTAATTTGCCTCTGGCGTGTTCCTCCGACATCCCACCATCGAAGTCAATTTTGTAACGTTTAGCAGCTTCTAGACACCACTCTAAATCTTTTGCTCTTTGTTCAGGAGAATAGTAATATTTTTTGCCTTCGCGGTCAGTATAATAATCTACTGGACGCAGGTAAAAAATATCTTCGATATCTTTTTTGCCGACAGCGGCATCAAGAAATTGATTTCCCGTGTAGCGTAGAGATTGAACATCAAATGATACTCCTACACGATGAGTCCTCGCCTGCTGCATGACACTGTGAGGAAAATAGCCGCAATTAAAAATAATTTGGGGATGTTCTAAGGGGCCGTAATGCCCACGATCGCCCGCCAGGAGCCTTTTAACAATTATTTCGCCACATTCTGCCTCAGACGGCCACGAATCCCGCTCGTCAAATACAAAGTTCTCAGTATAGTCTTGATGGAGTGCAGCATAAACTACTTGCTGAGGATTTGGTGTTTGAGAAATAACTTCTACTCTGAATCTCTCCATGATATTTTATGTGTGTTCCCAACAGTAGTTTGAAATTGCAACATCCTAGATTGTTTCATATAATAGCATTTATGGCAAGTTATTTTTATGCTAATAATTCGTTAATGTAGCTGATTTTTGGGTTACTCGCAGTATAGCTTGGGAATAGGGGGCTTCGGATGATGTGCCGATCGCCCTAGCAGGTGACAAGGGTGCATCGCACTATAACAAAAAATGCTTTTTGTTGTAGTTATAGTAATAGTGCTGTAGATAGGTTCTAATGTCTCAAATTTTGTTTGAGCGGAATTTTAATTACAAACTCCGTGCCTTCTCCAGATTGTGAATTGCAACTTAAAGTGCCCTGATTGACCATACTGGGATTTTTCGGTTAACAACAGTTGAGTTTGTGCGGGGGCCGATCGCCTTTGGGAACATCACCAATCATCTGTATGCTGCCCCAACACAGCTCGTTTTCTGAAAGTCTTTTACAGCGATCGCCTTCAGTGGAATTGAAATCACAAACTCTGTACCTTCACCTAAAGTTGAGTTGACTTCTAAAGTTCCAGAGTGTTTCTGGACTACGATTTGACTGGCGATCGCCAATCCTAGCCCTGTTCCTTGCCCCACGGCTTTGGTTGTAAACAGATGATCAAAAATTTTTTGCTTCACATCAGGAGTCATGCCAATCCCATTATCTTGAATTCGGATCGCCACCCGATCTTCCGACAATTGGGTTTTGACAGTAATCTGGTTGCGGTTGGCTTCGATCTGAGCAAAACTGCGTCCTTGATTTGATTCCTCAACGGCATCGATCGCATTTGCCAACAGATTCATAAATACCTGATTCAACTGTCCCGCAAAGCATTCTACTTTTGGTAAATCACCATAGTCTGTGATGACTTTAATTTCCGGGCGAGATTCATTGGCTTTGAGGCGATGCTTGAGAATCAAGATCGTGCTGTCAATGCCGTCGTGGATATTGCAAGGAATGGGGCGATCGCAATCCGAACGCGAGAAGGTTCTTAAACTGGTGCTGATCGTGCAAATACGAGCGACTCCTTGTTCCATCGAATCGAGCAACTTAGGTAAATCCTCTTGCAAGTATTCCAAGTCTATTTCCTCCACTACTTCCTGTAGTTGGGCACTCGGATGAGATAGTTCTTTCTGGTATAAATCTAGCAGTTGAAATAAATCTTTAATATAGTCTTTAGCGGGTTGGAGATTGCCAACAATAAAGCCAAGCGGGTTATTAATTTCGTGCGCGACACCAGCCACTAAATTACCCAAAACAGACATCTTTTCGCTGTTGACTAACTGAATCTGAGATTGTTGGAGTTGTGTGAGTGCGGCTTCTAAATCAGCGGTTTTTTCAGCTACAAGCTGTTCTAGATTTTTGGTTAACTGCCGTAGCTGCAAATGAGTTTTCACCCGTGCTAGCACCTCAATTTCTTGAAAGGGTTTGGTGATGTAGTCCACAGCACCTAATGCAAATCCTTTCAACTTACTGTCAGCATCGGAGAGAGCCGTCATAAAAATGATAGGAATACTGGCTGTTGCGGGATCTGCCTTCAGACGCTGGCAGGTTTCAAAGCCGTCAATTCCTGGCATTTGAACATCAAGCAAGATCAAATCGGGAGGATAAGCTCGGACTCGCTTCAGAGCGCGATCGCCGTCGATCGCGGTTGCGACTTCATATCCCGCATCACTTAAGGTTTCACAAACCACTTCTAAGTTCGCAGGGGTATCATCCACCACCAGAATTAATTCTGGACTAGACATCTGTTTTCTCCTCTGTCAGGTATTGTTTCAGCAATTCTTCAATTTCTTCGGCTTTAAATTGCTTGGCAAGCTTCAGAATTTGTGAAGCAAAACCAGCGTAGCGAGGGTTAGATTGAGCAAGATGCTCTGTGTGTTCTCGCAGCCGTTTTAAATTGCCTTTGTTTGCCAAATTCAGTAATTTTTGTAATTCTAAAATATCAGGAATTATTATTTCTGCCTCTTCTAAAATAGTCGTTAAAGTGGATTGTTCAGACTCGTTTGAGCCTTTAATTTCATATTTCCACTTTAATTCTAAATGAGTGGCTAAAAGGTTAAATAATTCACTGACATTCACTGGTTTGTCAAGGAAATCATTTCCCCCTGCATCTAAACTCATCTGTCTGTCGGCTTGTGCCACAGATGCAGAAGACACAATAATCTTCTGGTGTTGCAAATTATTTTCACTGCGAATTTTTTCGAGCAGTTCAAAGCCGTTCATGACCGGCATCATCAAGTCTGTAATCACTAAATCAGGTTGAGAATTTCGGAGTTTTTTCAATGCTTCAAGTCCATTTTCTGCCTCAGTCAGCAGGAATCCGAGTGGCTCTAGCAAGTTCACGAGAACGGCTCGATTTTCCCAACGATCGTCTACTACCAGAATACTGCGTCGTTCTCCTTCATAACCAATAATTTGTTTTCCAGTTGCGATCGAGTTTTGCTGTGCCCAATCGGTAGCGATCGCCAGTTCCACCTCAAAAAAGAAATTACTACCGACTCCGGGTTGGCTTTTAACTTGGATTTTTCCGTTCATGAGTTGGACAATTCTTTGAGCGATCGCCAGTCCTAAACCCGTACCCTCGGATTGGCGCTGGCGATCGCCCACTTGTTCAAAAGCCTGGAAAATTTTATCCAATTGCTCAGGTGCAATTCCCAAACCGGTATCTTCGACTTGAAATTCGATTCTGGGAGCGGACGGATTGGCATGATTCTCAACGACGTTAACCTTAAGTTTAACATAACCTTGGTCGGTGAATTTAATTGCATTTCCTAGCAAGTTGAGCAATACTTGACGCAGCCGTTTTTCATCAACAAACATCCCTTCAGGCAACTGGGGATCAGAATCGTAAACGAAATTAATGCCTTTTTGGTCAGCACGAATGCGACAGATTTCAGCGACACCTTGGAGGAATGAGGGAAAGTGAATCGCTTTAGGTGTAAGTTCTAGTTTGCCCGCTTCAATTTTGGACAAGTCCAACACATCTTCGATCAGCCCCAGCAAATGATTTCCGCACTGGTGCATGATTTCTACCCCATGACGTTCTTTCGGTGGCAACGCGGTGCTGCGTTGGAGGATTTGAGCGTAGCCCAAAATACCGTTGAGGGGAGTGCGGAGTTCGTGGCTCATGTTGGCAAGAAATTCACTCTTTGCTTTGTTGGCATTGTCTGCTACTTGTTTTGCCGACTGGAGTTCGGCGGTTCGTTGTTCAACTCGCTGTTCTAGCTGTTGGTTAGTTTGCTCTAGGGCGTTGAAGGAATCGCGCAACTGCTGCGCCATGCGGTTAAAGGATTGAGCAAGTAAATCGAGTTCTTTAACGGCAGAGGCTGCGACGTTTTGGTCGAGTTTTCCTTCGGCGATCGCCGACGATGCCTCACCGATCTGCAAAATTGGTCTAGCAATCCAGCGCGAGGTGTAGATACCCAAAACCGTTGCCAATCCTAATGCGCCCAAGCACAGCCAAATCGTGTTGACTGTGTTGGCATTAATTCGTCCCATAAAATCTGATTCGGGCATGGCGACGACTACCAGCCAGTCCAATCCCCATTCATCCTGCCAGGGAGTTACTTGAACAAACTCCCGTTGACTATGGAGCTGAAAGTCTAGCTGCTGAACAGTTTGAATGCTTTTCAGATCGCCGAAGCGATCGCCCAGATGCTTGGACGTGGCTTGAATTAAAGCGTCCTGACTCTCAAAACCGTGCAGTCGCTGAGGTTTGCCGTTTGTCACTGAAAACACGGGCGCATCGCTAGAGCTGGCGACGAGAAATCCGTTGCGTTCGAGAATGAACACTTTGCTGGATTGACTAACCTTAATTTCACGTAAAAAGTCACTAATTTGTGAAAGGCGCTGCTCCACTCCCACACTGCCGATCAACTGATTATTCTTGTCATAAATGGGGCGACTCGTGGCGATCGACAACGGGTAGTTATTAGTCTCCCATTGATAGATCTCGCTCCACCCAGGCTTGCCCGTCTCGGAACCTTTGGCGTACCAGCCTTCCTTCTGGAACTGATACGCTTTGGTGGTTTCAAACATTTTAGTGGGCTGGCTTCGCTCATTCGTAATGTAGTTGTACAAATTAGGATTGCCGTACCGCTTAGGTAGCACCAGGCTAATGTCAGGATTGCCGTGGTTGGGAATGGTTGACTCCCGGTAATATCCCGATGCGATAAAGTCCCCGGTTTTCGAGCCGTAGAGGATATAGCCAACGTTATAGGTTTTTACCTGCTTTGCAAAGAATTGAGCGAGGCGATCGGCATCCTGTAAGTTCAACAATCCCAGGTCAATTTGCTCGCCGTTAATTTGAGTCAAATAGCGGGTTGCAGCCGCATAGCTGTCGAGGTGCCGATCCACACGGCTACTCACCTCCCTTTGCAACTTAGTCGCTAGTTCATTCACTGCTGTTTGTCCGTTTCGCAGCGACAGATACCCTGTTAATCCTACCACCGCGAAAATTTGCAGGACGAAGGGAACAACCAGACAGGTTCGCAGGGAAACCTTTCTAAAGGCTTGAGTAGCAATTGGGGACTTCGACAGCATAATTTTCCAAAGAGTAAATATATATAGCCTTTCTCAGAAAGATCAGGTACGCTTCCGGCATAGGGCATAGGGCATAGGGCATGGGGCATGGGACATGGGGCATGGGGCATACCTCACTTTTTTTAGAACCGTTATAGTGGCCCAGAGACGGTCATTGGCTCCGCTCCGTTAGCAGAAATTTTCTATTTTTGGGAGTGTGATAATAATTTATTCTAACAAATTCTTCAAGCCAATAATTCGCTAACTGCGATGCTAAAACCTGCAAGTATAGTCTGGGTATTAACAACTTCATTCACATTAAACAAACGCCAGCCTTGACCTGCATTCACAAATACTAATCTCGCTTCAGGAAATAGCAGCCAGACTTCCTGACAGCCAGATTCCAAATATTCCTGAGCTTTCGCAAATAAATCTTCGCCGCTGTCTTCCGGCGAAGCAACTTCTGCTATCAGGGGAAAACTTTGGGAAAATGCTGTAAAATTGCCTGATGGCGGCAGCAGTTCGGGAGTGATGTAAGCGACATCGGGACGGCGGCCCTGTTTGGCAGTTCGGCAAAGTGTTTCGGTAAGAACTTCTCCTCCCTGTCCGCTGGAGTCTTTGTGAATTCCCCAGTAACGGGCTAATTTAGATTGAGCCAAACCGTGTTTAAATGTCATGCCTGTTTTCTCTACTAAGTTACCGTCAACCCACTCCATTCTCTCCGGCGGCTTGACGATAAATTCTTCCAAAGATATAACATTTTTGGGTTTTATTTCTTCGGGTTTTTCCGGGATTTTTTCAGGGGTTTCTGGTAAGATTAAAGTAGCTGTCATCGCGGTTTCCTCGCTTTACTCAAATATTCAAATAAGTAAGTGGGTACAAATAAATATAACGTGGGAAGGGCGGGTTTTGCAACGATAAACTCGCTCGTAGTATAAATCGTTAGCTAAACCCGCCCCTACAATTTGCCGCAAAATATTATTGTTTTTTTGTACTTACCTACTTAAATACTTTTACTCAATAAACGCTCAATTACAATGATACTCTCAAAGGCTCTTCTGGGTTTGCGGTGTAAAGTGTATAATGTAGGAACTTTATGCTAGAGCGTCGCTCATGGATTTTCATCTTGACGGATTACTCAATTTGCCAGGCATTACGATTGAAAGATGTATTAAAAATGATAGAAAAACAA
>JBBSNU010000212.1:0-7870 GCA_038260455.1 Chroococcales cyanobacterium
AGCAATCAATATAAGAAATGAAGCCTTGCGGATTCTGGCGTTAGGAACTAGCGCTTCTGCTTGTGGAGGGGATGTAAGTCGCTCAGGTAAGATTTCGGTCTTGCTAGACGCTGTTCCCGTTGAGACAAGAAGCCAGCACGCTCGCCGCCGTATCGGTCAGTGTCTGGTAGTTCACTTGGTAATTTCAGGAAAAATTGCCCGTTTTTTTTCGTACACTTTTTGTTATTTACCTCCAGGCAAGCAGCTTTATGGCCGGTGATTACTATGAAATATTAGGCGTTTCTCGCAGCGCAGACAAAGAAGAAATTAAGCGTGCCTTCCGCCGCCTAGCTCGCAAGTTACATCCAGATGTCAACAAAGAATCTGGCGCCGAAGAGCGGTTTAAAGAAATTAACCGCGCTTACGAGGTACTCTCGGAACCGGAAACCCGCGCCCGTTTCGACCGTTGGGGCGAACCAGGCGTGACCGGTGCAGGCGCGCCTTTCCAAGACGTCGGGGACAGCTTTGCTGACATCTTTGAAAGCTTCTTCCAGGGGTTTTCCACGGGCGCGGGCGGCCAACAACAAGGTCGCAGACGCAGCGGCCCGGTGCGCGGCGACGATTTGCGACTGGATTTACGGCTGGATTTCCGCGAAGCAGTGTTTGGTGGGGAAAAAGAACTCCGCATCAAGCACCTAGAAACCTGCGAAACTTGCACAGGTACCGGGGCCAAACCGGGAACCAGACCCCAAACCTGCTCGACTTGTACCGGCAGCGGTCAAGTCCGACGGGCTACCCGCACTCCTTTCGGCAGCTTTACTCAAGTTTCAGTTTGCCCCAGTTGCAACGGCACCGGGCAAGTGATTGAGGACAAGTGCGAAACTTGCGGCGGCCGGGGCCAGAAAGAAGTGATGAAAAAGCTGAAAATCACTATTCCGGCTGGGGTTGACAACGGTACTCGCTTGCGCGTTTCCAATGAAGGGGATGCGGGAAAACTGGGCGGGCCGCCGGGGGATCTTTACGTGTTCTTGGCTGTGAATGAAGACCCGCTATTTAAGCGGGAAGGCATTAATGTTAATTCGGAAGTGAAAATTAGTTACTTGCAAGCAATTTTAGGCTGTCGCTTGGAAGTGGAAACTGTAGATGGGCCGACGGAATTGTTGATTCCTACGGGAACTCAGCCTGGTACTGTTCTGACTCTGGAGAAAAAAGGGGTGCCGAAGTTGGGAAATCCTGTCAGTCGCGGCGACCATTTGATTGCGGTGTCTATTGATATTCCGACTAAGGTGACGGCTGAGGAGCGCGAGTTGTTGATGCAGCTTGCTAAGCTGAAGGGCGATCGTACTGGTAAAGGTGGCTTGGAAGGATTTCTGGGCAATTTGTTTCAGAAATAAGCAAATATTTGACACCCAATGGGTGTCAAATTTTCTTGTTTGATGATTTCCTGAGCTTTGTTTTATTCTCTTTTAAAAAAATGTGCGCAATTGCGCACATTTTGCCTAGGAAAAATAATGGCGGGGCATCTAATTTTATTCTCTGTCAAAAAAATGAGACCAATTGGTCTCATTTTGTCCCAGAATAATAATGCGCCGGCAATTTTTAAAATTCTCTCTCAAAAAATTGTGTCCAATTGGACACAATTTGCCCAGGAAGAATAATGCGTCGGTATTGTGCTTTATTCTCTTTTAAAAAAATGAGCGCAATTGCGCTCATTTTGCCAATAAAGAATAATTGTTAGACAATTTGTGGGAGTAGTCCTCAAAAAAATGAGACCAATTGGTCTCAAAAATCGGCGGTAGAATAAAAAACACATTATGAATTCAACCTCGAAAATTGAAAATCCCAAATCCCCAGATGCCAAAATCGATCTGCGGGGGACTCCGTGTCCTTTGAACTTTGTCCGCACTAAACTGCGCTTGGAGCAAATGGCTCCGGGTGCTGTTTTGGAGGTGTGGCTGGATGCTGGGGAGCCGATCGAACAAGTGCCCGACAGTCTGAAAATGGAAGGCTACCAGATTCTCGAAACGCAGTTTGTCGCGGATGAGCCAGATGCGGGCTTTTTTGCGATGAAAGTGCAGCGCCCAGAACATCAGGAAGCAGCATGAGCCTGAATTCATCCTCGATCGTCGGTACTGTAGTGGCTGTTCAGGCTAACTTTTACCGAGTCAGGTTAGATCCAGCAGCCGGGATTCACGAAAATATAGCCCTGGCGGATGCTCCAATTCTGCTGTGTACTCGCCGCACTAGACTGAAAAAAATTAATCAACAGGTGATGGTGGGCGATCGCGTGGTGGTAGACGAACCAGACTGGACTGACAGCCGGGGTGCAATTTCTGAAGTCTTCCCGCGCCAAACAGAACTCAACCGCCCGCCTGTAGCTAATGCCGATCGCATTCTCCTAGTTTTTGCCCTCGCCGAACCCGATTTAGACCCCGCATCATTAACTCGGTTTTTAGTCAAGGCAGAATCTACAGGTTTAGAGGTGAATTTGTGTTTGAACAAATGCGATTTAGTGTCGCCCCAAGAGTTGGAACAGTGGCGCGATCGGCTTTCAAGCTGGGGCTACGAACCAATGTTTATTAGTGTTCGTAGCGGATTAGGAGTACAGGAAGCTGTGGCTACTTTACAAAATACAATTTATGTCAAAAAAGAAGTTTCCCAGCCTTTATCGGACAAAATAGATAGTTTTACGTTGCCTTTTGAGGATAACTCCCCACAGGCAAATTCAGTATATCCGTTAGATGCGTTAAATTCCGTACAAAATCCGTTGCCGAACTTGCTTGAGGGCCACATCTCAGACAAAATAACGATAATTTGCGGCCCCTCTGGAGTGGGCAAGTCCAGCTTGATCAACCAACTAATTCCGGCGCTTAACCTGCGAGTTAACGCTGTTTCTGGCAAACTCGGCCGCGGACGCCACACGACTCGCCACGTCGAACTATTTGAACTCCCTGGCGGGGGACTGTTGGCAGATACTCCGGGCTTTAATCAGCCGGCTCTAGAATGCGATCCGTCCGAGTTAGCTGAATATTTCCCAGAAGCGCGTCAGAGGCTGGCTGTGGGTAGCTGCCAGTTTAGCGACTGTTCGCACCGAGAAGAGCCTAACTGTGTGGTGCGGGGATCTTGGGAACGCTACCAGTATTACTTGAATTTTCTCGAAGAGGCGATCGTCCGCCAACAAGCTTTGCAAAACTCCAGCAGCGCCGAATCGAGTTTGAAGCAGCAAACCAAGTCGGATGGTACGCAGCAGTACGAACCGAAACTGCTAACTAAAAAATATCGCCGCTCTTCGCGCCGCCTGCAACACCAGTCGCTGCAAGATATGTGTCAAGAAGATTTAGAGGAATTCTGAGGAGGTAGCCGCCCCCTCGTCGCCCGCTAAAAAAGCCCCAAATAGTACCAAGACTTACCCAGCAACCGGATTTGATAGAGTAATATCACGGGCGATCGACTACCATAGCAAAAACCGTTCGTAGTGCGGACTTTATTCCGCAACTTGGAGCGGACTAAAGTCCGCACTACGAACCAATCGCGAGATGGGTCGATCGACCGGACACGAGATAAGATACTTCTTTGCGGCCCAACACCTCGCTAGCAAGACCCGGTTTCTTTAATCGCGAGAGGGTAAGTCCCAGAGTACATTAATAGCTAAAATTAAATGGCCGAGAATTTGTTAAAAAAATTAGAACAGAAGCAAAAGTTAGCGGGTACTGCAGGAGCAACAATATTGTGAATATTCAAGAACTGTTTCAAAAAGGCGGCCCCGCCATGTGGCCCCTGTTGGTGTTATCGATTCTATCTTTGAGTACAATTATCGAACGCTTGTGGTTCTGGGCGAGCCTCCTGAGCAAAGAAAAGCAGATAGTTAACCGCATTCTTGAAGCGGCCCGCAGCGATTGGGGGGCGGCTAATGAGATGGCCAGACAAGCTAACCGACAGCCGATAGGGCGATTTCTATCTGCACCCCTGCGCCTGTACAATCCTGAACCAGACTTATTTCGACTCGCACTCGAAGCCGCAGCCGATGAAGAGTTGGCTTCGATGCGTCGCGGCGACAAAATCTTAGAAGCTACGATCGCTCTGGCTCCTTTGCTGGGCTTGCTGGGAACAGTTTTGGGCTTGATTAACTCGCTCAGTTCCATCCGTCTGGGCGACATCGGTACGGCGGCCACGAGTGGCGTGACTTTGGGGATTGGCGAGGCGCTGATCACTACTGCTTCTGGGATGGTAGTAGCAATTTTTACCTTGGTGTTTTATCGGATATTTCAAGCTTTTTTGTTCAACCAGGCAAAAATATTTCGCCGAGCCGGAAATGAACTGGAATTGCTTTACAGGCAATACTGGCCGGTGGCTAATGCTAAAGGTCGATCGCCCGGTGCGGAATACAGTAATTCTTCCTTTGGTGCGGATGGTTTGAACAGGCGTTCTCTGAATTCTCAAGAATCGGGAGAACGGAACCGGGAGCCAAAATTGAAAGGTTCCGATCATGCTGAAGATACACTTTCTAATAATTAGAACGATGGAGAACTAATGAAGATTAACTTAGATACTCCTGCTGAAGAGGCTCGGATTGAACTGGTGCCTTTAATTGATGTGATATTTTGCATTTTGACGTTTTTTTTGCTGGCGGCTTTGCAACTAACTCGCCAGCAAGCGATTAATGTCGATTTGCCGAAGGCGAAGACGGGACAAACGCAGATGCGAGAGATGCTGATTGTCAGCATTGACGATTTCGGGCAAACTTATATCGACCAATTGCCTGTTAATTACCAACAGCTCGATCGAGTTTTAAAGAGTTTCAACACCACAAATCCTACGGGATTGACGGTTTTGTACGCCCCTCAAAATGCTAGATACGCCAAAGTGGTAGAGGTTTTAGACAAATTACGAGAGGTAGGGGGCGATCGAGTTGCCCTGGCAACTCTTCCTAGTTCGGCTGCTTCCCCGCAGCCAAATCCGTCGTTTCCCAATTCTGGCATTCCTGCGGCACCTTCGGGCAATATCGGTCAACCGCTGCCCTCTCCTGTGGATCCGGGGCAGCAGCAGTTCAATCCCAATCAGTTTCAATCCCCTCTCCCAGCTCCGGGGCAGCAGCAGTTTAATCCCAATCAGTTTCAATCCCCTCTGCCAGCTCCACAGCAGCCTAGCGACTCTGGAGTCGATCGGGGCATTGCTCCTGTTTCGCCTGCACCCACTGCTCCCAATTCCATGCCTGGAGCGGCCGCTCCACCGCAGAATGTCGGGCCCTCGAATTAGTCATTAGTCATTAGTCATTGGTCATTGGTCATTAGTCATTAGTCATCTTGCCCTGAGCGAAGTCGAAGGGTAGTCATCTTGCCCTGAGCGAAGTCGAAGGGTGGTCATTAGTCATTAGTCATCAGGAAGAGGGAAGAGGGAAGAAAGAAGAAGGAAGAGGGCTATAACGGCTTAGCGAGCGGGTAAAAAGAACGAAGAAGAAAAAAGAGATATAGCAGTTCTCACTCTCGATGAGGTATTGATCCCTCAATCCCTCAATCCCTCAATCGCCCAATCCCCCAATCTCAACTCTAAAACTTGTACGCTCGCGAAGCCGAAGTATCTAAAATCTAAAATCTCAACTCCTCACCTTTTTGAAAAAGGCTATAAATAGAAATTCTCCCACTCTCCCGCTCTCCCCATCTCCCCATCTCCCCATCTCCCCATCTCCCGGAGAGAAGCTTCGCCCGATTTGGTATAAAGCGCTTCAATTATTTTGGTTCGTACTGAGCCTTTTTTCTCTTCGTAAGTAGATAGAGTTATATATGCCTGCAGAAGGAACTTTTGCAGAAACTTCGCGTTCTATATTGTTAAGTTATTTCCTGGGATAGAGGGGAATTTTGTCAAATGATTGTTACCTTTTGTAATATATACTAAAGCGAGATGAGCCCGGAGGGCATCCTGAAACCCACGGTCGATCGCTGAAAAAGTTACAAATTGGGTCGATCCAGGTTTTGACTTTCAAGTCACCTTTACTTACAGAGGAGTCTTTCACCATGAGCCAGCCAGCAGAATTGTCTTTGGAGCAACAATTTAGCCTGTGTTCCTTCAAAACACAGGTAAGTGACATGAGTCGCGAACAAGCTCAGGAGTTTTTGGTCAAGCTTTACGAGCAAATGATGTTGCGGGAAACTATGTACCGTCATTTTCTCAAACACCATTGGGGTTTAGAACCTAACCCTGGTGTTGAGTAGCACAGTCGCAGTAGGCGACCTCCGTCTCTTACTCTGTTCCCTCAGATGGAAACGAGTTGGGGGTGATGGGGCGTCACTCTTTGAGCAGAATGTAGAAACCGGGCCTATGCAGAAAGTATCTACACGGACTCATGGTCGATCGGGCAAATTTGACTGTTTATTTTTTGATTCCCATCAATTTCGGGAGTCGATCCGAGCAATCTGTCGATCGACATTACAGGATAGCGCAAAAATAATTTATTGCGTTTGGACTAAAAAAGTTGATGGTTAATAATCAAGCGTTAATTTTTTAACCCCTTCAAAAATTTAACCAATTAAATATATTTGTCTGTAGTTGCAGCGGATGAGGTTTGACAACAATGGTGCTAGTCGGACATTTGAGCGCGACTTCCGACTAGCAAGACTTTGAATTTTCAAATCAAACACTAGAACTCGTAACTGCTGACTCTTTGATATACTCACCGCCTTTTCATGTGCGGTGATTGTTGAAACGACCTTGGGTGATGCCACCTAACCGCAGTTTGACTCTCCCTCGATTTCCACAGGCGAGTCGTGGCAATGCCGTATCCCGACTTTTTAGACAGTCTAGTAAAAAGCCATCCTCAAAGGACGGGGTTTTAGACCCAATTTTTTGATCGAGAGTTATTCTGACTGACGTTCCAGAGTCGCCTCCATTGTACTGGTCAAATAATGACCAGACATAAGGCCACTAGATTGATAGTAGCGATTGTCATCAAGGCGGTGAAGGGTATCAAAGCCCGTCCGCCGCTGGCGTTCGTCTCCCAGTACCCAGTAACGCTGGACGATCGACTGTGGAGCGATCCAACCTTCGCCCTCGACGCGGCCGAGTTCGCTGTGTTGGAGTACAAAAGTGTACTGCCGTTCATCGCTGTTGAGGTGTCCTCGGTAATTCAAAATAATCTCTTCACGATCGCCTCCAGGAAAAATGAGCTTCGTCACCATATTGAACCAATCTGTTCGGTTCCAGCTCACTAAAGTTTTGCCCTTAACCGTAATTGGCACGCCATTGCGCTCAATCCAACTTCCTTCGAGCGTCCATTGGCCAGATTCCATTAAAAACGTGTGAGCCACAGTGCTGTTCCTATGCTGTTCCTGCTGGCTACAATACGGGTGCAACAACGCACAGCCGTTGTCCCTCAGACTATATGCTATCACGCCCAACCGTGCCAACAAGAGTTAATTTCCCCTAAAAGTACCGGTGCCCGGGCACCAGTCACTTGAGGCAGATTGCCGGGAATTCCCCGAACCCGCCATGCGGCTAAAACCGCGAAAGCGATCGCCTCTTTAAAATCTACACTCAAGCCTGCCTCAGAAGTAGTCAACACTTGGACTGGATGCAATTGAGATTGCAATCGGCGTTTTAAGTAGAGATTGTGGCTACCGCCCCCACACAGTAAAACTCGATCGGGCATTGCCGGCAAAAAAGTTTGGTAACTGCGAACGATCGAAGCCACAGTCAGTTCTGTCAAAGTAGCTAGCACATCAGCAGGACTGAGATTGTAAGCGGATGCCTCTAGCAAACAACAGTTAAAATAGTCTACACCAAATAACTCTCGCCCTGTAGATTTGGGCGGTGCTTGGACGAAAAAATCTTGCTGCAGCCAATCCTCGACTAAAGCTTGACAGGGAGTGCCGGTTGCCGCCCACTCTCCACCTGAGTC
>JBBSNU010000213.1:0-7786 GCA_038260455.1 Chroococcales cyanobacterium
AAGGCAACAAAGCGAGGTCATTCGTGAGTGGCACAGAAACTGTCAATCGAGCGGGGTGTTGAACCCCATCGATTGACCGCCTATTCATCCCGACACCAACCTGAGTACAAGTATGGTGCGGGGCTTCCGGCGTCAAGCTAAGGTCTGAAAGCGTTTTTCTTTGCCCGACAACCGTTTCAACAATCCTCGACATCTACGCCGAGAGCAACGCGAGCCTTTCGTGGCTTTTCGTTGGAGATTCTCTCTCAACTTAGCATAATGATTTCTAACTTGGGTAATTTGTTTACCGCTAAATGTATCTCCATCAGAAGTAACTGCAATATCAGTCCTACCCAAATCACAACCCAAAATTTGATTACTTGGTGGAGGCTCGGCTGGCTGAGACTCAAGCTGAATATTAAGATAGTAACTATCATTTTTGCGCTTACACAAAGTAGCAGTCTTGGGTTTCTGACCTTTCAGCAATCCAAGTTGGTAGTTCCCAATAGCCAGTACAAACCGCTCCCTGCCACCAGTAGTAGTCAAACTTACTGTCCAATCTTTCTCCCTGAAAGAAAAGATACGGGTATCGTAAGTGACGCTAGTAGGAGCAAATTTATTGACCGGTTTCCCATCTTTTTTGGCTGTTTTTCTGTTGCCAGAAACCCGTCTAATAGCATGGATTGCCAACTGTGCCGAAAGTCCAAACATATCTCTGACATCGTGATATATCAAAGATTGCATCGCCAATTCGTTTGTCAGGGTTGGCGACACAGTTTGATTCACATATTCACAAGCACTCGCGAACGCCTGAAGGGTTGCATCAATTTTGATAGACTGCTCAGGCGTCACTTGGAGCTTGCAAGATACTGTCAGGACTTGTTTCATGACAAGATTATATCACGTATTGAAAAAATTCTGTCTGCGTTTATAGATAATTTGTTCGGCGGGTACGCCTCACGCGCATTCCTCCCGTCACTCAACGGAGTACCATTAGAGTGCGGGACTCCTGCTGCCTTAGTTGAAATTGGGAGTCTTTATCAAGTTGCAGCAAGTAAACTCATTTAAGTTCCTACTTTGGGAGCCGCAGTTTCAAAAACTGTCAACTGGAATTGGTGCAAGGCTGTCATGGAAAGAATCTTAGTAGTTGACGACGAAGCAGACTGTCAAACAGTCTTAGCAATGTACCTGGAAAGCCAAGGATACCGGGTGGAATGCGCTACTTCTGGAGTTGAGGCGCTCTCGATTTTTGAAAATGCCCCCCCTGATTTGGTAATTTCCGATGTGATGATGCCGGAAATGGACGGGTTTGAGTTTTGCCGGCGCTTGCGTACTACCCGTTTGGGACAGTTAGTGCCGTTTATATTTTTATCAGGTCAAGGCGAGATTGAGTCAAAAGTTGAAGGTCACGCGATCGGCGCTGACGATTATCTGGTAAAACCTTTTCAGTCTGAAGAAATCTTGGCTAAAGTGAAGGCGCAATTAGAGCGCTCTCACCGCATTCACGCCGAAATTGTCCGACTGCTGCAAACTTCTAGCGCCAGGGTGGAGCCCAAACTTGTGGCCGTATTGCCAAAACCTGCACCTTTGCCGTTCACACCAGCCGAGGAAAGAGTGTTTTGGGAAGTTATCCAAGGTTATACTAACAAACAAATTAGCGATCGGCTGTTTATTAGCCCCCGGACTGTACAAGCTCATTTAGGCAGCATCTTCAGCAAACTACAATTAGAAAATCGCGCCCAGCTTGTGAAATTCGCCCTAGAAAGGGGATACAAACCACCTCAAACTTAGCTAGCGTCGGAAAGCAAGCATCAGTTTTTGGGGCGTCGTCAAAAACTCCCGCAGCAGCCAAAATCAAGGTTTGTAGTGAGGACTTTAGTCCGCATCAATCAAAAGACTCGCATTCAACACAACGAACAAAAAGGTTTGTAGCGAGGACTTTAGTCCGCATCAATCAAAAAAAAGGTTTGTAGTGAGGACTTTAGTCCGCATCAATCAAAAGACTCGCATTCAACGCAACGAACAGGTTTGTAGTGAGGACTTTAGTCCGCATCAATCAAAAGACTCGCATTCAACGCAACGAACAGGTTTGTAGTGAGGACTTTAGTCCGCATAAATCAAAAGAATCGAATTCAACGCAACGAACAAAAAGGTTAGTAGTGAGGACTTTAGTCCGCATAAATCAAAAAACTCGCATTCAACGCAACGAACAGGTTCGTAGTGAGGACTTTAGTCCGCATTAATCAAAAGACTAAAGTCCGAACGATCGCACAAATCATCTTGTAGTAGCTCGATCCGATACGATATTACTCCAAATTCGCACAATCAGGAAAAGTAGTTATCACGCAAACCCCCGGCCCCAAACTCGTACCCCGCAAGTTAGCACGTTCCAAATCAGCCTGCCGCACATTACTAGCCGCGTCAATATTTGTCCCGCTCAATAGAGCTTTAGGAAGCCGAGTATTTGACAAAATAGCATTCTGCAAATTAGTATCGCGCACGTCAGCAAAAGACATATCCGCTCCGCTTAAATTCGCGCGACTCAAATTGACTCTAAACAGCAGCGAACGCCTCAAATCCGCATTCGACAAATTAGCTTGCAGCAAATAAGATTCGCCCAAATTAGCATTAAAAAGTTTAGCACCGCGCAAATCAGCTCTCGTCAGATTTGCCCGCCCCAAAAAAGCATTAGACAAATCCGCATTTCGCAAATTAGCACTGTCCAAATCAGCGCCGTACATCTCCGCATTAAACAAGTTAGCATTCGCCAAATTAGCACCACTTAAATCCGCTTCTACCAAATTAGCTTCGTAGAGATTGGCTCCGCTTAAATCAGCACCTCTTAAATTAGCTCTGTACAAACTCGCCTTAAACAAATCAGCATTTCTTAAATCGCAGCCCGGGCAATCCTTACTTTCCAGCAACCGCCGGACATGATCTGGATTCTGAGCTTTGACGGGAGCTGCCAGCAAAAAAGGCGCTAAAACTGCTACAATTGCCGTTACACTTGCCAAAATTTTAAGTTTCACAAACAAACCTCACTGCCACTTCATACCAATTATACTCTCAAAATTTGCGATCGCTAGAGTTTCGGCTGGTAAAAGTAATATTATGTCCCTCAGCAACTGCAATCTAAAAGGTTTGTAATGAGGACTTTAGTCCGCATCCATAGAAGGACTAAAGTCCTCACTACGAACCTTTTTTCGGAGCGTTTTAGGTAAGACAATACAAGAAGGCAGAAGGCAGAATTTTTTATAGCATAGTAAACTCAAAAAATCAAGTTTTTGAAATCAACAATCATCTTGAATTCTGCCTTCGATCTTCTATTTTGTCTCCGAAGATTTAAGCCTCATCTAAAGCTGCAACACCAGGCAACTCCTTACCTTCTAGCAGTTCCAAACTAGCACCGCCACCAGTAGAAATGTGGCTCATTTCTGGCCCCAAATTCAACTGTTCCACAGCCGCTACCGAATCACCGCCGCCGATAATTGTGGTAGTGCCGGTTTTAGTAATTCCAGCCAAAGAATGGGCAATTCCTTCAGTTCCGGCAGCAAACTTCTCCATCTCAAACACGCCCATCGGCCCGTTCCAGATTACTGTTTTGCAATCGGCCAAAGCATCTTGGAAGGTTTTCACAGAATCCGGGCCGATGTCCAAACCCATCCAACCGTCGGGAATGTTCTCAACGGAGACAGTTTGAGTGTTAGCATCAGCAGCAAACTTGTCAGCAACTATCACATCAGTAGGCAACAGAAAAGTAACTCCCCGTTCCTTCGCTTTAGCTTCCAAAGACTTCGCCAGTTCCAGCTTGTCATCTTCCACCAAAGACTTACCAACGCTCAAACCGCGAGCCTTGTAGAAGGTGAACACCATGCCGCCTCCCAGCAGCAATTTGTCGCACTTTTCGAGCAGTTTTTCAATGACTCCAATCTTGCTGGAAACCTTAGAACCACCGATAATAGCAGCTAAGGGACGTTGCGGATTGTCGATCGCACTACCGAGATATTGCAACTCCTTCTCCATCAAAAACCCAGCCACAGAAGGACTCAG
The DNA here is from genome assembly GCA_038260455.1 of Chroococcales cyanobacterium. GTDB lineage: Bacteria > Cyanobacteriota > Cyanobacteriia > Cyanobacteriales > Microcoleaceae > Microcoleus. The sequence continues at coordinate 4,030 of JBBSNU010000213.1, forward strand.
ATACTTAGTAACGCCCTCAGTAGAAGCGTGAGCCCGGTGAGCCGTACCAAAAGCATCATTGACATACAAATCGGCCACAGAAGCTAACTTCTTGGCAAATTCCGGGTCATTTGCCTCTTCTTCGGGATAGAAGCGGACATTTTCGAGCAAAACCACATCGCCATCAGCCATCGCCGCCACTGTAGCAGCCACTTCATCGCCGATGCAGTCGTCAGTCTTTTTGACCTCTTTCCCCAACAATTCCGACAGCCGCTTAGCAACCGGAGTCAAGCGCAACTTCTCCGTCACACCCTTGGGACGCCCGAAGTGACTGCACAAAATGACCTTAGCGCCCTTGGACGCTAAATCCTGAATAGTCGGCAGAGCAGCCCGGATGCGAGTATCATCAGTGATATTGCCGTTGTCGAGCGGCACGTTAAAGTCAGCCCGCACCAATACCCGTTTGCCCGATAAGTCTGATGCTGATAAATTTGCTACAGTTTTTTTTGTCACAGGATTAACCTCCTAATATTTGTGTTTTTGTCTAATTCCGTTGAAATGGTGGCACTCGTCACTTGCACTTGGGGCCTCGGACGCATTCAACCGCGCCCGCACACAAAACGGAAGATGAAACAAACGGCACTGATTTGGCTTAACCTAAACATTTTATCGGAGTCCGTGTCCGGGAAATGCGAACTATGTTCAAGACTGTCTTATTTCCTGTAGATCAAAGCCGAGAAGCCCGCGAAGCCGCGGAAAAGGTTATCAATATTGTGAAAACCTACGCTTCTCGTTTAGTTATTCTGTCGGTAGTCGAACCCCCAGCCGAGGAGGGCGACGCGCCGCCAGAGGTGATGAGTTCGCCCGAAGCAGTTGCCAAACTGCTGTCTGAAGCCCAATCGATGTTTTCCCAGCAGGGAATTGAAGCTGAAATCATTGAACGAGAAGGCAAACCGCCTTTCACGATTTGTGATGTGGCTGACGAAATTGGCGCTGATTTGATTGTGATGGGCTGTCGGGGGATGGGTTTAACCGATGATGGGGCGTCTGACAGCGTTACCAATCGGGTGATCAATCTGTCTCCTTGTGCAGTTTTGATTGTGCCTTAACAGAAGGAAGAGGGAAGAAGGAAGAGGGAAGAAGGAAGAAGGAAGAAGGAAGAAGGAAGAAGTAAGAAGTAAGACAACTCTTTCTTATTGCTTCTGGCATTTTTCTTGATCCCTTTTCCATTTTCCTGATTTCTTCCTTCTTCCCTCTGCTTTCTTCTCTCTGCGCTCTCTGCGCCCTCTGTGGTTACTTCCTTCTTATTTATTCCTTAGATTTATTGTAAAAGTCGCTTTCCCATTAGGAAATCATCTGCATTTATCTGCCTTTCATCTGCGGTTGACTGGCTCGATCAAAGATTTATGTTAAGTCTCTTCCCTCTTCCCTCTTCCTTCTTCCCTCTTCCTTCTTCCCTCTTCCTTCTTCCCTCTTCCCTCTTCCCTCTTCCTTCTTCCCTCTTCCTTCGTATTATGAAAATTCACTGGTATCCCGGTCACATTGCCAAAGCTGAACGGGCATTAAAAGAACAACTAAAGCGCGTAGATGTGGTGCTCGAAGTCCGAGATGCGCGCATTCCATTGGCTACTTACCACCCCCAAATGCCTAGCTGGGTGGGCGGTAAGCCACGAGTATTAGTCGTTAACCGCATGGATATGATTACACCTCGATCGCGCGAGGCGTGGGAAACCTGGTTTGAGTCCCAGGGAGAAACCGCCTATTTTACCAATGCCGAGCACGGCCAAGGAGTACACGATGTTTCCGATGCTGTCCAGGAAGCTGGGGTGCAGCTAAATAAACGCAGGTTCGATCGAGGTATGCTACCCCGTCCAGTCCGCGCCGTAGTAATGGGCTTCCCAAATGTCGGAAAATCTGCTTTAATCAATCGGCTGTTAGGGCGGAGAGTAGTGGACAGTGCCCGCAAAGCTGGAATAACTAAATCGCTCAGATGGATTCGCATTTCTGACGAAATTGAGTTATTAGACGCCCCCGGAATCATCCCCACCCGCATTAACAATCAAGAAAATGCCATAAAATTAGCTATTTGCGAAGATATTGGCGAAGCAGCTTACGACAATCAGGTAGTAACTGCGGCTATGGTAGATTTGCTCCTAGAGCTTGAGGCTGCTGATGAAACTTTGATGTCAGTATCTGGTTTCAAATCCAGGTATAAATTAGATATAGCATCTAGTAATGGCGAAGATTATTTGCACGAGGTAGCAAAAGACAGATATAAAGGAGATGTCGAACGAACGGCGCGACAAATGTTGAATGATTTTAGAACTGGTGTGTTGGGTCAGCTTAGTTTGGAATTGCCGCCGGATTAATCCGACTCGTGCCGTACCACTAATCAAGAATGGTATTAAATAGGGATTTGGTGACGCTGAGGATTTGAACTTCGTCTCCTATGTGTACTATTTTTCCGGCGGCTTGCGGTGGCACTCGCGTGTTAACTATCAGTCGGCTAAAGTGATTTAAACCCCCATCTTTTACCAAGTCAGGCATAATTTCCTTGTGCTTGGCTATTAGGACATTTTTCAAATTTGGATAAGCTTCTTTCGCGGCAGAATTTCGCGTCGAGAGGAGACAGGGCTGACGGGGATTAATACCTTCAAATATTACTGTCCCTATTTTAAACCTGACAAGTTCGTCGGCTTCTGGGAAAAGTTTGTCTTCCCAAAAAGCCGGGACATCTCCTATTTCAATATTAGCTCGCAAGCGATGTCGCATCTCGTTAACGCAAACTCTCGGGAACCAAGATGCAACTTCGGCAATTGTTTGGGTACTGATAATAGTTGGCCCCGGTGCTGCGGTATCGTCGGGAAAGCCTGTCAGCAAGTTTTCAATTAATTTAACGGGGAAACCGAAGTAGCTACTCAACCAATATTCTATCCCCGATCGTTCTCTATCTACATGAAAAAAGATTTCTTGTTCGGTGTCTTTAATTTTCAGGCCGGCAATTCTTTTTTTGATGTCAAATGAGAAGCGCAGAAAATGGATTCCGCTGTTGCGCTTAGTGTTAATAAATTCTCCTGCTGCGTCGCAGATTGCCAAAGAGCGATCGCCTTCTAGAGCTCCGCTAGCAAGAATAGTGGCTTGACTGACTGCTATGCCGTCCAGGGACTTTACTGGATAGATATGAATGCTGGCAACGTAAGACATTTCGATTTATTTATAAATAATTGTCTTTTTAGATACACTATAGCATCCTCTGCCGGCAGAACGATGGCGGCTGTTGACTTTTTGAAAGAAAAAAGGGCAACTTTTTTGAAGTGTAATTTTTGCCAGAGCTATTTGTAAAGAAAAATTAAATAATTATCGCCGATCTTGCCGATCTTGTGGTAACTATTATGCTATAAGATATAGCGCTGAGGCACGGGCGACCCGCAACCTGGTTTTTAACTAAAATATTTGTTTAAAACTTTCTTAGGAGAGTTTAAAAAGCCGGTTTTTTTGTTGGGGTGCGTCCATGACTAAAGTACAAAAAATTGAACTGAGTTGTAAGCAGTCAGTAACTCAGTCCTAAAGGGACTGAGCTTGCAAGAGGAATCAAGCAAGCTATGCTGACCAGCCTAAGTCTTAGCTGACTACGTTTTTTGGGTCACGACACCCCGGAATGCGTAGCTAGTTTCCTGCTCTGTCATTTGCAATTAAACAGTTCTAAAGTCACTGGAACAGTGTTGCAAGTCTAAAAAGCCCAGATAACCAGGTCGAAGCTAACATCACCCCGCAAGGG
>JBBSNU010000214.1:0-7779 GCA_038260455.1 Chroococcales cyanobacterium
GATCGCCTCGCTCAGCACCAACTCTTCCATCACGTTGATGAACTGTTTGCGGGGCAGAACCACAACTTCCCCGGTCAACAACGATCCCATCAGACGATCGAGAGCCATGTATTCTTCGATCGACAATTCCGAAGCCGTATTACAGATCCGTCCCACCTCAGCTTCCATAGAGGGCGTTAAATAGCCGTCTTGCAAAGCCTGCTCAACAATTTTTTCAATACTCATCAAAATTATGGGTTTGAAACCCGTCCTTTTAGGACGGCTTTGCATTTTTGAATTTACTAAGCAACTGTTCGAGCAGTCAATTCGGGGTACTTTTGTATTGCACTTTCGTGCCATGACAATTGCCGCTTCAAATCTCCCAACCCGCGATCGCATAGTATTTTGCTCGCAAGCGAGCCTCCCTTGCGGGCTAATGTTAGCTTGTCGGTCAAGGTTTAGTGAGCTTTTTAGACTTGCAGCACTGTTTCTGTTACCTGGAAACTGTTTAACTGCAAATGACACTCTCAGGGGACTTCGCACTCTCCAAGGTGTCGTGACTCAAAAAACGTAGACCAAGGGAAGTATACGGCCCGTCAGGACGGCTCGTAAGAATCTTACAAGCCTCATGCCTTTAGGCTGAGGTTCCTGACTAATACAGTTTTGTTTTTGTAAAGACGCGATTGCTGGCGTCTAGAGATTCGAGTTTTGAGGGATCTGTTGAGAATTTTTATACAAATCCTAACTCAATACAGATAACCCAGAACAGTTATCTATGTACCCCAGCCACAAACTTACCCTATAATTGACTGTTAAATTTGTCAAAACCAGTAACAACCCCTACTCAAGTCCCTGAAGCCGCCAAGGAACCGGATCGACAGACTGCCCGTGTACGTAAAGTCCCCAGTGTAAATGAGGGCCTGTAGAAGCTCCCGTTGACCCCACAGCACCGATTACTTGACCGGCTTTGACGAAATCGCCTTCCTTGACATCAATTCGGCTGAGGTGCATCAAAATACTTGCTACCCCTTGACCGTGGTCGATGCCGACAACATTTCCGTGGATTTTAAACCCTTGGGATTCGCGTCCCACCAGAGACACCTGACCTGCTGCGGGTGCGACTATAGGGGAACCGTAACCACCGGCGTAATCGACGCCACGGTGGTAGTAGTCTTTAGCAAATACTCCATTATAGTATCGCCGCACGCCGTAAATAGTGGTAATTTCGCCGGAGTTGGGGCGCAATAATTTGCCGTTCCAAAATTTTTCGGGTGTCACGAGTGCTTTAAATGCGTCTACGCGATCGAATTCGGCATCTGTACCTTCGCTGTCTTTACCGGGAGGTAGCCAGATGGATTGAGTGGGAAAATTTCGATCGCGCACTTGCACGCTCAACTTCTTCACTTGTCCGTCACCTGCGACTTGCACAACGCGGGCACCGGGTTTCTCTACCGGTGTCGTCGGTAGCAGGGCCCGAAAGCGGCCGTTGCCCATTGGAAACGCGGGGTAGTTTTTCTGCTGTAAAGAAACTTTTGGAGTTTCCCCGCCGTTACCGTCAACCTGAATAATTACTGACAGCGTATCTCCCAGTTCGGGATTTTGTGGTGTCACGACTACCTGCAAAGCTTGCGCCGGCAGGGCAAAACTCAGAAAGCCGGCTACAATAGGCGCGATCGAACTAGCGTAGCACTTACGCAAAAAACCTGGTTTCTTGGAAAATCGCTGCTGTTCGCTGGAGATGCTTGATGCAGAAACAGGGTTTTTTGCCTGGGCGTGCGTAACTTTTGTGGCGGTTAGCTGGTTTACTTTCAACCCTCGCCCCTCTAAAATCCCACCTGCAACTATTTCCGCACTTAGCTTGCTGTTGCCTCGATTCACCGTCGTTCTCATTGTTAGCTTTCCTTAACTTTTGTCAGCCAGATATTTTTGTTGGCTATACAGCTCAAATATTATAATATAAACAGAGTTCGTTTTTGACAACTCAAATAAAACTTTACTTTGGAAAGTACGACAATCAAAACAACCAGCTAGCTATAGATTCAATTTACCGCACGCGACCTAATTTAATCCCAACCGACATCAATCATTAAGTTGTAATTTTGAGCTAGCAAGAGCAGCAATATATAGCATTCCTCATCAAAATGACGTATTGACCGATCGCTCCCTCAATCCCTCAATCTCTCAATTCCCAAATCTCAAATCTCAAATCGAAAAATCTCAACTCCTCACCTTTTTGAGATTTTCCCCACATCTCCTACAAACCCTGACGCGACGCGCGATCCCGCTCTTAGAATAAATTCCCTGACCAACGCGCGTAAGTGGGTTTTAACCGACTGAGTTTCTGGTTGTTTTAGTGGGTTTTAACCGAATGCCAGAATCCTCGCCCTAGGTTTGAACAGAAGGCGGGCTAGTCGGTAAACTAAAAATTAAAAATGTGGGTAATGATCAAAGATTGAACTAGAGTATAAAATGTTCGATCTCTCCTTGAGATTTAAGATTTTTAAATTGAAAATTATTCAACAGATGAATCACCAGAGCTTGAACTTGGGTCTAAAATTTCGCTTTCTCCACGACGGTCGTCGGACGCTTGTATGCGTTTATGGATGAGATTAACGCTCCCAACCTAGTCAACACATTAAACACTATAATATAACTTTACACTTTTTTTCATAAAGTTGTGCAAGAAGACTTCCGACTGATCGTTGACTTAGTTATAGTTCTCGCTGCTGCCGCAGCAGGAGGACTCTTTGCATCGCTGTTGCGACAGCCGGTAATTCTCGGATACCTCCTGGGAGGTATCGTAATTGGGCCGGCTGGTTTGGGGCTGATTAAAGAATTAATTCAGGTAGACACCCTCGCTGAATTCGGTGTTGCCTTTCTGTTGTTTGCTTTGGGAGTAGAGTTTTCCTTCGCCGAATTAAATCGCGTTAAAGCAATTAGTCTGGGCGGGGGTGGCTTGCAAATTGTGCTGACGATCGCCTTTACAACTGCAATTTCCTTGACCGTAGGCTGGGTAGAATCGCCCGCTCAAGGCGTGTTTTTAGGGTCGATTCTGTCGCTTTCCTCTACAGCAGTTGTACTCAAGTGCTTGATGGAACGCAACGAAAGCGGTACTTCCCACGGCCAAGTCATGCTGGGAATATTAGTAGTTCAAGACTTAGCATTGGGGCTGATGCTAGCAGTTTTGCCTGCTCTCAACGAGCCTGCAGAGGCGATCGGCATGACGGTAGTCTGGGCTCTGGTGCGGATCAGCTTATTTGCTGCTGGTGCAGTAGTGGCGGGCATTTGGATCGTACCGCAATTGCTCCGCTACCTCGCGAGAACGGAAAGCCGCGAACTGTTTTTGCTGGGAGTTGTGGTTCTGGCTTTAGGTATTGCGCTGCTGACAGAATATTTGGGCTTCTCGATCGAGATGGGCGCATTTGTGGCGGGTTTAATGATTTCCGAGGTGGAATATGCCGACCAGACTCTAACTTACGTTGAGCCTTTGCGAGATATTTTTGCATCCTTATTTTTTGTCACCATCGGTATGTTAATCGACCCGATGTTTCTCTGGAGCCATCTAGAATTAATTCTGGGACTGGTATTTCTAGTATTTGTTGGCAAATTCTTGATAATCACGCCCCTCGTCCGACTATTTGGTTATCCGCTAAAAACAGCATTGATCGTAGGTTTGGGCTTAGCTCAAATCGGAGAATTCTCCTTTGTACTCGCTAGTGCCGGTCAAATGATGGGACTGGTTTCGCGAGAAGTTTATCTATTAATTTTAGGAACCACAGCAGTCACCTTGGTGCTGACTCCATTTGTATTGAGAAGCGTGCCGCAATTATTGAATTGGGCGGAAAATTTCGGGCCTTTGCAGCGATATTTTGACGAAACATCTCAACCTGTGGAAATAGCGGAAAATTTGCCGGAACAAAATCATGTTGTGATTTGCGGCTACGGGCGAGTTGGCAGAAATTTAGTCAAAATACTGCAGGGCCGCAACTGTTCAATTGTGGTGATCGATGAGTCAGAAAGGAGAATTCAAGATTGCAGAGTGCTAGGAATTCCCTACATTTACGGGAATGCTGCCAGCTTGCACGTCTTGGAATCTGCCGGGATCGAACGGGCCGCTTCAATGGCGATCGCCCTTCCCGATCCCATGAGCACTCGCTTGTGTCTGAAGCGGGCTTTAGAATTAGTTCCCGATTTGGATATTGTCGTGCAGGCCAACCAAGATAAAGACATCGAACTGCTTTATCAACTCGGGGCCTGGGAAGTTGTGCAGCCAGAGTTTGAGGCTAGTTTAGAACTGTCGGCCCACTTGCTCGGTGGCCTGGGTGTCTCGGCAATGGCAATCGGGCGGGAAGTCCAGCAAATTCGCAGCAGCCGCTATCTGGAATTGCGGCCTGCGCGCGAACCTTTGGCGGTTTTGCGCGATTTGAAGGTGGCGGTTCGAGATATGAACAGCGAGTGGTACAACTTGCCGCAGGGCTCTCCTATCGCCGGCATGACTCTGGAAGAAACTAACTTGCGGCAGTTGACAGGGGTCAGCGTAATGGCGATCGTCCGCACAGATGGCGAAGAAATTGATTATCCCAACGGCAAGACAGCTTTGCAGTCGGGCGATCGAGTTTTTGTAGTGGGAGAACCGGAAGAACTCATCAGTTTTGAGTTACTGGCGAAGGGGGAAGTTTCTGTGCCGCATGGCGACAGTTCTTGTCAGTGGCTGAGGCTGCCAGCAAAAAGCCCTTGGGCTGGCAAAAAACTGTCAGAGGTAGATGTACTCGCCCAGTACGGCGTGCAGGTGCGGGCGATCCGCCGGGAAGGGAAATTTACTCGCTGGCCGGATGGAACTACCAGTTTGCTAGAGGGCGATCGTTTGCTGCTGTGCGGCGGCTTCTACGAGCTCGGCTTGATGCAGCGGACGGCCTCGCCCGCGGTTCCGCAACCTGCCTTAAAGCTGCCTTTTGTCACGGCTCAAGTCAGCGAAAAGCTGTTTAGCGATTAGTCAGTTGACAGTTGACAGTTGACAGTTGACAGTTGTCAGTTGTCAGTTGTGAGTTGACAGTTGTCATTAGACCTCTTGCAAAAATCCGAAAATACCCTGAAACCATCTGCGTCAATCGGTGTTTATCTGCCCGATATCTGCGGTTGCTCTATGACTCGAAGATTTCTGCAAGAGGTCTATTGGTCATTGGTCAGAGGTTCGAGGGAAGAAGGAAGAAAGAAGAAAGAAGAAAGAAGAAAGAAGAAAGAAGAAGGAAGAAGGAAGAGGTTCGAGGGAAGAAGGAAGAGGTTCGAGGGAAGATTTTTCCCTCTCCCCCTCTCCCACTCTCCCCCTCTCCCACTCTCCCCCTCTCCCCCTCTCCCCCTCTCCCCTTTTCCCTAACTCCTCACTTGTTGGGTTTGATATAGGCAATTGCTGGTCGCGAGATCAGAATTTGTGTTTCTGAGGCATCTACGAGGCAAAGGCAGCTATTGTCCTGCCAAAAAATTCTGCCGGCTAGCAAGTCGCCGGTCATGAGTTTGATTTCTACCTGTTCTTTGTCTTTGATGTAGCTTTGTATTAGGCGAATGCTGGGCAATCCGGTCTCAAATTCAGACATACTGGAAAATGGGTAATTTGGTCATCGGTCATTAGTCATTGGTCATTAGTCTTTGGTGGCCAACTGAGGAGTGAGGACTGAGGACTAATGACATCCGGGCGGGAATCAACTGGCAAATGAGTAATGGCTTAATGACTTTATAAAGTCTATCAAGTGACGCTCCCACACCAACCCGAAGGGAAGGGTCTGGGCTTCAGAGTCCGGTTAAGGATATCTAGAACTTCATTCAAGGTACTCCTATTGTTTCCCTCTACTGCGTTTTATAGTGAGGAACACGTAGAGCCCCACTTGTCACATGAAAAGTTTTTACTTAGACCCAGATTGTTATTCTTTGATCCAAGATATGAATATTCTACCCAAATTATTACAATGAGTGCTCGTATTTCATCCTAACACCAACCCGAAACGGTTATGATGTCGGGATTCCCGCCTGTCTAGCTAATCAGTTTTAACCAAAAGAGGTTTGTTTTTATGCCGATCGAGTTTGCGAAGTATCACGGACTGGGCAATGATTTTATTCTGATTGACAACCGCCACTCCTCAGAACCAGTTTTAACACCAGAACAAGCTGTCGAAATGTGCGATCGACATTTTGGCATTGGCGCAGACGGTGTGATTTTTGCTCTTCCGGGTCAAAACGGCGCTGACTATACGATGCGGATTTTTAATTCCGACGGTTCGGAACCGGAAATGTGCGGCAACGGAATTCGCTGTTTGGCTAAGTTTATCGCCGATTTGGAATCGAAAGAAATTCACCCCCCCCAACCCCCCCTTGCTAAGGGGGGGAGTGAATCGAAAGAAATTCACCCCCCCCAACCCCCCCTTGCTAAGGGGGGGAGTGAATCTAAGAGTGAGTACCGGATTCACACCGGTGGGGGCGTTATTATCACCGAATTGCGATCGGATGGTCAAGTCAAGGTGGATATGGGAGTTCCCCGACTACTGGCTGCGGAAATTCCGACAACTTTGGCGGCACCGGATGCTAAAGCTATTGATGTGCCGATCGATGTTGCCGGTAAATCTTGGTCTGTTACCTGCGTTAGCATGGGTAATCCTCACTGCATTACTTTTGTAGACGATGTTTCGGCTGTTGCTTTGGAAACTGTCGGGCCCGGGTTTGAGCGCCACCCGGTCTTCCCCCAGCGTACCAATACCGAATTCATTCAAGTAATACGATCGGACTACGTAAAAATGCGGGTGTGGGAAAGAGGCGCAGGTGTTACTCTAGCTTGTGGGACTGGTGCTTGTGCTGCTGTGGTGGCTGGGGTGTTGGTCGGAAAGTGCGATCGGGCAACTGCGGTTGAACTCCCCGGCGGCGTTTTGGAAATCGAATGGGCAGAAGTTTCTGGGCGGATTTACATGACCGGGCCAGCACAGCGAGTATTTACTGGTTGTATTAGTCATTAGTCATCAGTCATCAGTCATCAGTCATTAGTCATCAGTCATCAGTCATCAGTCATCAGTCATCAGTCATCTATTGCTGGTTTAATGCAGTTTTTTGTAGAATTGACAAAAAATTCAAATTGGATAATTCAAAATTTTTCTTGAATTCTGACTAAGGTCTTCCCCGTTGAGAACTCATTGGCTGCGGACTAAAATCTAATGACTAATGACTGATGACTAATGACTAAAATCTAAAATCTAAAATCTAAAATCTAAAATTAACTAGGTGGATGTGCATGGCTGGAGGTATTTATCTGATTCAGGACGACGACAGGCTGGTAGAAATGATGGAACAGCCCTACGACTCGGAAGACCAGTTACAAGATTTGCTAGTAACTTATCCTAATTTGATCGCTGGAGACCAAATCGATCGCGCGACGGCGCGCAGGTGGCTGTTAATTTCGCGGGAAGCTGCAATGCCCAGCGATGAGGAAACAGCCGTCCAATGGTCGCTGGATCATTTGTTTCTCGACCAAAATGCAGTTCCTACTTTGGTGGATGTCAGGCGAACTCCTAATGCCGAACTGCGACAAAAAGTTTTGGGTCAGTCGATCGACTATGCTGCTAATGCGTTGGTTTATTGGCCGATCGATTCAATTATTGCTTTGTTTGAAGCTAATTGTCGCGATCGGGGCCGCGATCCCGAACAGATTTTTGAAGAGTTTCTCGGCGCGGATGCTAATGAAGACCGATTTTGGCAGAAGGTTAAAACTAATTTGCAAGCGGGTAAAATTCGCTTAGTGTTTGTCGCTGACGAGATTTCCGC
>JBBSNU010000215.1:0-7700 GCA_038260455.1 Chroococcales cyanobacterium
GCGAGTCCTTTAGCAGTTTGGTGATTGTATCAGCGTTAGCAGGGCGACTGAAGTAAAACCCTTGACCTTCATCGCAGCCTCGCGCTTGCAGGTAGTCACGCTGCTCCTTGGTTTCAATGCCTTCTGCGGTGATCGTTAACCCCAGACTTTTTGCCAGAGCAATGATCGCATCAGTAATGGTGGCGCTGTTCGGGTTAGACAGTACATCTTTGACAAAGGATCGATCGATCTTGAGCATATTAACCGGAAACCGTTGCAGGTAGTTGAGGGAACAATAACCTGTGCCAAAGTCGTCTAGGGCGAGGGACACGCCAAGTTCTCGCAGTTGCGTTAAGGTTTTGACCGATCGCTCAATGTCAGTCATCAAGGCACTTTCAGTCACTTCCAGTTCTAAATACGCAGCTTCGAGTTCGGTTTCTGCCAAAATTTGGCGAACCATCTCAACCAGATTCGTTTGCTCAAATTGTCGAGCCGACAGATTCACCGAAATCCGCAGGGCTGGCAGCCCAGCCAGTTGCCAGCGACGGTTTTGAGCGCAAGCCGTTCGCAAGATCCATTCACCAATGGGCACGATCTCGCCATTGGCTTCGGCGATCGGAATAAATTTTGCCGGAGAGACCAAACCCTCTGTAGAATGCTGCCAGCGAACCAGCGCCTCCGTTGCTGTCACCCGTCCGCCCTGCAGGTCGATCAGCGGTTGATAGTAAACCAGTAGTTCGTTACGCTCCAGCGCTCCGCGCAGGCTATTTTCTAGGGCCAGTCGCTCCTGTAACTGAACGTTCATTTCGGGTGAATAAAACTGATAGTGACTCCGCCCTTGCTGCTTTGCCTGATGAAGTGCGAGGTCGGCTTGCTGAAGCAGTTTCTCTACAGAATTCGTATTTTCTAGATGGTTCAATGTAATGCCAAGACTGGCGGTGATGTGGATCGGGTTGCCCTTGATAGAGAAAGGTTTGGCCAGCGTACTCTGCAGCAGTTGGGATAGCTTGACCACACTCTCCAGCGAGGGGAGTTCGCTGCGAGCGATCGCAAACTCACCGTCACCCAAACGCGCCAAGATATCTGACCGATCCATGCACTGTACCACCCGTTGGGAAACGGCTCTAATTAGTAAGTCGCATATCCCAGGCTCCAACGCATGGCGCATCCCTGTGAAATCATCGATACCCAATACCAGCACTGCGACCAAGGGTGAGTGATTTTGAGATCGGGTTTGATTCAGGCGATCGCAGAATAAGTCACGATTTGGCAATCCAGTCAGTTCATCGTAGTGGGTAATGTAATGAATCAATTCATCTAGTTTGTAAAGCGTTTGTGAGGAATTTGCCATCAGCGTACCGACTTCATCAGTAAACTCTGTGGGTAAGTTCGGCAATGTTCTTGTATCGAGGTAGTTTTGTAGAGCCTCCGAGGTTAAGATTACCGGAACCAGGAGGTGGCGTAGCGTATAAAGCGTTGCTCCCGTACCCGCTAATGTCGCCAGCAGAGCAATCAGCAGAACCCGGACTGATGTCTCTATAGAGTAAGCGTTTGAGGTAAGAAACCAGACCATTAAGGTTAGCAAAGGAACGTGCGTTCCTAAAAATGCAACCACCATAATTTTGGCAGTGTAGCTTTTTTTCAGCCCGGGGAGATGCCCCAAGAATGAGTATAGGTTAACGTTAGGTTTTGGTTGCATAGGACTCGGTTTTAATTTTCAAGGTGGGTAGAGTATCCAGCAGTCTCGTACTAGGTGCGTTGGCTTCAGAAACGGCTTTTTTAACTAAGGAGCGATCGCCTCAAATAAAGCATCAGCATCCTCTACAAACGGTTCTCGCTCTAGCAAGCTATCGAGGATAATATTGGTGTCTACTAATACCTTCATTTTAGGTACTTCTCCACCAAACGTTCTTCTAACATTGCTGCAACTTCCGCATCTGTCGGAGGTGGCATATCAGTTTTTGCTAGCCCTCTGAGTCGCTTGGCTGCACCTTTGCGATCGTTCCCAAATCTAATTTTAACTTCGGTATTTGTTGGGGGTGGTCTATCATTTTTGGGTAGCCCCGTCATGGGTTCCACGAAGTTATCTGGTAGAGATTGTGGGGGTCTGAGTTCCCGTCTGATGGACTCAACAATCGCATTGACTAGAGCTAATCTGTCGGTAACTGATAGTTTGTGGGCTTCTCGGCTTAAGGGCAGCCAAGGTATTTGCGGTATTTGGGATTCGTTCATATTTTTGATATTTTGATATTTTATGGGTCTATTTTAGCAAATTTAGGGCTTACGCACGGGTGGCCAGAAACCGGGTTTTTTCGAGAATAGTTCGTTGTGATTCGCAGATTTGGGAAAAAACCCGGTTTCTTTGTCGGAGTGCGTCCAGGACTGCGCGGGTGGCCAGAAACCGGGTTTTTTCGAGAATATTTCGTTGTGATTCGCAGATTTGGAGGAAAACCCGGTTTCTTTGTCAGATTCACTCGTTCCCATCAAGCTACTAACAGAAACTTTCTGGATAACATACCAATTTGGTGTATTATCTAGAAATTTTCTAGATAACCATCTTGTATTTTGCGGTTATACCAAAACTTTCCGTATAATACATAGTTATGCCGCAAACTAATTAGTGGCAAAGATAACCTTGAATATAGCAGCATGGATTCATCAATTTTGCTATGACAATTACGGAAAATTTGGCTGTGCTTACTCTAAGCATTATCGTAATCTCACTACTTACAGGGATTCTCTATCAAGCAGTGAGTGAAGCCTTAGATAAACACAGATATCCTCCGCAGGGTGAACTCGTTGATATTGGGGGATTTCGCCTACATCTCAACTGTATTGGGCAGGGTAAGCCAACGGTTGTTATGGATGCTGGTGGTGGTGCCCCCTCAATTGCATGGGGCTTGGTTCCATCTGAAATTGCTAAATTCACCCGTGTTTGTATCTATGACCGAGCGGGCTTGGGTTGGAGTGATCCCAATCTCAGTGCCTCCCGCACTAGCCAGCAGAGCGTTGATGAATTACATTTACTTCTGATTAAAGCTGAGATTAATCCTCCCTACATTTTAGTTGGACACTCATTGGGAGGAGTTAATATGCGTCTGTATGCAAGTCAATATCCAGAAAATGTGGTCGGATTAGTGTTAGTCGATTCTTCCCATGAGAATCAGATGACATCTGAAATGTGGAAAAGCATTAAAATACAGTGTTGGCTTTATCAGGTTCTGAGGGTTGCCAGTCAAGTTGGATTGCTGCGATTAATCGGAGAGATGAACCTGTTACCAATTCTTGAGGATATTAAGCGAGAAATTTCAAAATATCCGTTGGCGGTACAAACCTTATTTGATACCTACAAATCCTTCTGTTACCGTCCCGACTATTGGGCAACCATATCCAGTGAATTTGCCAACATAAAAAAGAGCTTAGAGGGAGTTCAAGCCGTTACATCACTGGGCAGCCTGCCTCTGATTGTTTTGAGCCAAGGCTCTAAAGATTCAAAGATGAGTGATGCAAGATTCCAGAAATGGTCATCACTTCAGATAGACTTGACCAAACTATCATCAGATAGCCAACGTATCATTGCAGAAAATAGTGGACACAATATACAACTAGATCAACCTGAGTTGGTTGTTAGTGTAGTTCAAAGATTGATTGAGAGGGGCTAAAATGATAAATTTTTGAGTGAGACACTGCATAACAAAACTGGTGTAACGGACAGTATCAAGCCTTTGGAGTATTGCAGCAAAGTTTAGTCGCAGCCGCTGACCAGGAACGTTATGCCGAACCGATCGCTCCGTTTAAGTTATCTATTTTCAGCATAGATTAAGCAAGCAAAAATGGTTGACTTCGTTGATAAGTGCGATCGCTAATCTTGTAGGGTGCGTTAATGAAATGTAATGCACCTTATTGTCATTTGGACGTATACAATACTTGGACTTGCTTGTCTGTCGATTATAATGTCTAAGGACGTAGCGGTTTAAAGAGGAATCACAATTATGGCAGTCCGTCAGCCTCGCTATAGTAAAGAAGAATTCGCTCAACGTGGCGATCTCATCTATCAAACCCAAATACGTCCACAAGTTGAAGCAGGTAATCACGGAAAGATTGTGGCGATCGACCTCGAATCAGGAGACTTTGAAGTTGATGTGCGTGAAATAGCTGCTTGCGATCGCCTTGAAACTCGCCACCCAGACGCTCAAATCTGGATTGTGCGTATTGGCTATCGACACGTTCGTCGATTTGGTGGACGAACCAAGAGATTAGTATGATCGCAGGAGTCGTTAATGGTGATTTTGAAGCAATTATCACGCTTTCGATATGTGATTCTGAGGGTAAAGTTTACAATCAAGAGGCAATTATCGATACGGGTTTTAATGGTTGGCTTTCATTACCACCAGACCTAATTGCTCGATTAAATCTGAAATGGAAAAGACGAGGACGAGCTATTCTTGGTGATGGTAGCGAATGCGTTTTTAATGTCTATGAAGCAGTTGTGGTTTGGGATGGAGATTATGTAACTATCCCAATCGATGAAGCTGATTCAGAACCTCTTGTTGGAATGTCGTTGATGGAAGGCTTTCAACTTATGGTTCAAGTTTTTGAAGGAGGGAACGTTGAAATATGCAAAGTAAAGACAGTCTAACAATGCGTTGGAGCCGACCTCTAAAGTGCGATCTCGCTAGAAAGCAAAGTTTGAGATCATAGATAAAGGAGTAGGGTGCGTCAGACGGCAAAACCTAATGGTTTTGCATATAGCAATTCTGACGCACCTTATGCCAGTTGCAAAAAGTAATCCTACAAATTAAGTGTTGTTTGTTTTGTGAGTCCTGTTTGCCCGGTGCGTCGCTATGAGATTCTCGATCGCATCCAGGGATTTTTCTAAGGCGACGCACCCTACGACTACAACTATTAATATCTGTACAAAATAAGTGTTGTTTGTTTTGCGAGTCCTGTTTTCCCGGTGCGTCGCTATGAGATTCTCGATCGCATCCAGGGATTTTTCTAAGGCGACGCACCCTACAACTCATTTTTATGAGAAAGGCTATAGTTGCCTAAGTGCCTTCGGGTGAGGTTATCTTAGACTAGACGCGATCGCAAGCACAGTTATGGCATCTCCAAACAATCAAAATTCGGCGGATTCATCTCTGAAACAGTCTCTGGAGGCTGGGTTAGCCGCTTTGAAACAAAAAGATTACCAAAGCGCGATCGCCCTTTTAGAATCCGTTACCCAAACCGCAGCAAATCAACCGTCGGGAATCCGCGCGCAAATGGGATTAGTGACGGCGTACAAAGCAACCGGTAATGTCAAAGGTGCGATCGCCCTTTGCACTTCCCTCAGCAAAAATCCTAACCCTCAAGTTAAAGCTTGGGCCGATCGCACTTTAAAAGAATTAACCCCGCCCCGCCCTCCAAAACCACCGGAAACTCCCCCAAAAACAGGCTTTGTCGCCTTTGATAGCGGCACAAAATCGGCAGAAAAAACGCTTGAGGGCGATAGACCAACCGCAGACCAAAAAACCGGATTTTCACCCTTAGAAGCGACTGCCGCGCCAAAAAACACCAACTCCACACATATTTCACCGCCACCTCCACCCCCCAAACCTGCGATTCGCCCGACCTCAGAAGAGGGCGATCGCGCACCATCCACCGCCCCCACAGAAACCGCAACCGATGCAGAAACTAGCAGCGAAAACAGTTCCGGTTCCGCAACAAATATCGGACTCCCTAGCGCAGAAACTTACCAACTGACTTGGCGCGAAGCAGGGCGCACGAAAAACCCGCAGCGACTGAAACCGCTAAAATTGCTGAATTTTCAGATTGGGGCTGCTGTAAGCGCGATCGCCCTATTTTTCCTAGCCCGATTTGTCCTACAATTCCTGCTAACAAACACTAATTCTCTGTTAGTTCAGTTTTACATATTTACTAGACTGCCAATTTTCCAGCCGATTCAGCTTTTTTACCGCGATCCAACTCCCTTCCTCCAGTTTGTTTTCGGATTGCTTTTGGCCTCCTCTCCCTGGCTGACAGACGCGCTGCTGAAACTGTTTTGCGGCATCAAAACCCTGCGCGGATCGGTTTTACCCAAACACAGCAAAGAAGCTAGTCGGGTACTTCGCAGTTTTTGTACCAAGCAAAATATGCCGGTTCCTGTGCTGAAACTATTACCAGTAAATGTTCCTGTAGCTTTCAGTTACGGCTGTTTGCCCCGTTTTGCTCGGATTGCTGTCAGTCAAGGGCTGTTAGATCAATTGACGGATGATGAAATTGCTACTATTTTTGCGCGGGAATTAGCCCATATTTCTCACTGGGATTTTGCGCCGATGTCGCTGGCGATGTTGGTGATTCAGATTCCTTACCTTATATATTGGCAGACTGCTTACTGGGGTGAGCGGTTGTGTGATTTAATGACGATCGACTTTTTGCGTCGTACTGTCAGATTTATAACCGCTGCAATTTCTGCCATCAGTTACGGAATTTATAAGTTGTTGCGCTGGCCGATGTTGTGGTTGTCGCGCCGTAGAGTGTATTTTAGCGATCGAACTTCAGCAGAAATTACCGGCAATCCCAACGGTTTGACGCGGGCTATCACTAAAATTGCGATCGGGATTGCTGCAAATATCGAACAGCAAAAACAAACAAGCTTTTTCCTCGAAAGTTTCGATTTATTGTTACCCGTCGGCGTAGCACAAGCTGTAACCCTTGGTGGTGCTGCATTACGCGCGCCACTAGCACAGATTTTGCTGTGGGATGTCAGCAATCCCGATCGCAATTGGTTGACGGTTAATAACACGCATCCTTTGGTGGGAGAGCGTTTGAAGCTGTTGGAACTCTACGCTCAATTCTGGAAACTGGAGACTGAGTTGGATTTGGCGAGTCTGTCGCCGCCACCACCCAAGAAAGCAAAATTGTCTCTTAATTCAATACTCGAATTTAAAGACTCAAAACTATTTTTACAGGGTGCGCCGTTTTTTGGGATTCCGATGGGTTTGGGGATTGTCGGGCTGCTGTGGATGGTTGGCTGGCTGTTTTCCAAGACGAGTATTTGGCAACTCGATTGGCTTTTGGGCGATCGATCGATCTTTTGGGGCTGTTTGCCGATCGGATTTTGTCTCGGTACTTTGATGCGGATTAACTATTTTTTCCCCGACATTACGCCACAAGAAACCACTTCGCCGAGTTTACCGGAAATTTTGTCAAATCCTGAGACTTTGCCCGTCGATGCTCAACCTGTGCAGCTTTCCGGGCAACTTTTGGGTAGGTCTGGTATTGAGAATTGGCTAGGACAAGATTTGATTTTGCAAACGGCGACGGGTTTGGTGAGGTTGCACTATGTTTCGAGGTTTGGCCCGATCGGCTCTTTATACCCATTTTTGATCAAAGAGACGACTCGCCCCAGCGATTTGATCGGAAAACCCGTTGTGGCGACTGGTTGGCTGCGCCGAGGTGCTACTGTGGCGATCGACCTAGAAACCCTCCGCAGTCAAGACGGCCGAGTCAGTAACAGCGGACATCCGATTTGGTCTGCGATTTTGGCTTTTGCTGCTGCTTTTTGGGGCGCATACATTATTATCCAGGGCGGAAGATGAGGCGATTTGGGATTTGAGATTGCACAAAAGGTTCGTAGTACGGACTTCAGTCCGCTCCAAGGCCGAAGGTGAGGCGATTTGGGATTTGAGATTGCACAAAAGGTTCGTAGTACGGACTTCAGTCCGCTCCAAGGCCGA
>JBBSNU010000216.1:0-7685 GCA_038260455.1 Chroococcales cyanobacterium
GATGACAACTAGACAGCTTGTTCCTAATTCGGCTATGCTGACGCAGCAGACTAAGATCGCTTCTCACAAATCGATTATTAGTGCTGATTTGGGTCGTACTGCAACTAAAGCTTGCGTAAGTCGTAACCCGAACAGCGTTGTTTTTATCCCCGCCAACGTGGCTAATATGCCAGTGGAAAAGGTGCGGGGCGGCAGCTTTGAGTCCAAAGCAACAGACCCTCTGTTGGATATGTGGCTGGAGTACCAAGGCAAAGGATACGCGATCGGTCAACTGGCTGCAGACTTTGGCGCTAATCTCGGCGGCGCAGACCAGTCGAAAGTAGTGGATGCTTTGGTTAAGGTTTTTTCCTGTGCTGGATATTTCCAGATGAAGGGCGAAATGGCCGTAGTGCTGGGTTTGCCTTTTTATTCCCAGGATCAGTTTGAAAAAGAAAAGGAAGAGATTATCAGCCAACTGCGCTCTCCCCACGTGCTGGTGTACCGAGGCGAGCGCGTGGAAATTGACATCCGCCACGTTTGGGTGATGCCGGAAGGATTCGGCAGCCTGATTTGGTGCGAGGCTCAAGACAATAAGGAGTTTACGCCAGATTTACCGGAACTGTCGGTGGCTGTTGTCGATATCGGACACCAAACTACTGATTTGTTAATGGTCGATCGTTTCCGGTTCGCCCGGGCGGCTTCTAAGAGCGATTCTTTCGCTATGAACAAGTTCTACGAACAAGTGGCCTCAAAAATTCCCGGGGCAGACCCTCAATCTCTGTCTTTACTAGAAGCGGTGAATAAACCAGAAGGCGAGCGTTTCTACCGTCCGAGAGGAGCGACTAAGCCGACGAACTTAGATCCGATTATTAAGGATTTGCGGGAGGCTTTCGCTAACGAACTATCCGAACGTTTAGTGCAGTGGCTGCCGGAACGGGTGACGGATGTGGTTCTGACTGGCGGCGGCGGCGAGTTTTTCTGGGAGGTACTCCAACCTTTGCTCAAAGAGGCCAATCTTAAGGCTCACTTGGCTCAACCTTCTCGGAAAGCTAATACTTTGGGACAGTTTATTTATGCTGAGGCTCAGCTAGCCACAATTAAGTAACGCATTAAGGCTTGAACCCTATGGCACTGTGGGCAAAAAATAAGGCGAATTTCTCGGTGGCGTTTACTGAAGATGCTGCCGATCAAACTTTGCTGGCCGCTATTGAAAAAGAGTTGGCTGTTACGAAGTATCAGACTTTCGGCAATCTCTGCAAGCAAGCTTTGTGGCAGTTTTTGTCTGTATCTGAGTCTCCTAGCTCTACAGATAGTTTTCAGCGCTTGGAACAGCGTATGGCTGAACTTGCGGTCAAATTTGCTGAGTTCGAGCGCCATGTTTCTGCTGAGGAATTAAGCCGTTTGGAAGGACTGGAACATCACCTGAGTCAACTGGGCGCGCAGTTGGATCAGTTGCAGGGAAGTGTTAACAGTAAGTTTGCTCAAGTTTCTTTTGCCCCAGTTTCAAAAGTAGTAGAGCCTGACTCGATTAAGTCTGATTCTGTGGCGGATGATCATGTCGTTGCTGATGCTGAGGTTGCGCCTCGTCGGGAATCCGATCCTTTGTTGGAGCGTTTAAGTTCTTTGTTACCGCAAGATTTCTAGAATGAGGTAGAACAAGGCTATCAAGCCTTGAGATTTGATGTTAGCGATCGGCTGTTGACAGTCGGTACTAGAATAAATAAAGTCGATCGCTCTTTTGAAAAAAAAGGCGATCGTTTTGTTATTAGTTATTAGTTATTAGTTATTGGTTATTGGGCATTGGGCATTGGGCATTGGGCATTGGGCATTGGGCATTGGGCATTGGGCATTGGGCATTGGGCATTGGGCATTGGGCATTGGTCATTGGTCATTGGTCATTAGTCGAAAGTCTTGAGATTATTCGATCGATCCTAATTTTTGCAAGCGCGAACGAATGGCCGCCGGCTGTCGCTGAAATCTCTGAGCTAATTCGCTGATTTGTTGACCGCTAGCATATTCTTTCTGCAAATTTTCGTCTTCATCCTGACTCCACTTTACATAAGCTCTAGGATATTTCTGGCGAATTTTCTCGTTCTGGTTTTTAGGTCGATCGGCATTATGGTGCATCTGAGAACTGTCAGACTCCAAATTCGAGTCGCCCGCGTTCAACTGCGGGTTAATGGCACCGCCGCGACTAGCTACAGCTTCCTGTACGCGGTTGGGAATTGCAGCAATTTCTTGAGAAAGCTCGACCAAAGCATTGTCTGCTTTTTGCTGAATTTCTGTTAGCTGCCGCTGCTGCAAACTGCCCCACTGCGGCAGTTCGTTGATAAACTGCTGCAAGTCGAGAATGATTGTTGTCAAAGTTTCGATTTGTTGCAACTCCGGCCGCTGTTTGAATTGGCGGCTGGTAACTTCGATCTCGCTTTGAACCATTTTAATCGTTTTTTCTAAAATTATTAGTCGCTGGCGCAGGTTCTCAATGGCGGAAATTAGAGAGTGTACGTTTTCTCCCGATCCAACATTGAGATTTTCGCGAGATGTTTGGCCTAGGGCTTCGTCTAGGGTATTTACAGCAAGTTGCAATTGCTCTAGAGCGATCCCGGTAGTAGTTGCTTGTTGATTTACGCGATCGAACACAGCCGCCGTACTTGTTTTAACTTGCCCGTGCAGCTTCTGCCGGTTCACAAAATTCAACACCAGCGAAATCACGACAGGCACTTCAACATAAACGCCCTGCTGCCAAACCAAACTAGCAGCCAATCCCGCAGCCGAAGCAGCAAGAAAAACCAATTCAGCAGTTTCTAACAAATTGCTAGGCTGGGATTTTTTGATTGTAGTTGGTGAATTGAATGATGACATAGGCTAATACCATTTTTTATTTTTGTTTTTTGATTGGGAATGATCGAGGTCGCTCGTAGTTTGGAGTTTGCCTATAATTGCATTATTTTTTTAATCAACTATAAATATGCAGGTAAAAATAAAGTGCGATCGGATGCAGGCCCTGAATTGAGCAGCGGTGAAAAACAAATTAAGTTTTTTATTGACCGTCATCTAATTAAATATATTAAATCTGCAAAATTAGCCTAGCTAAAGAGAAATAAATCAAAACTCCGAGGACATCAACTGCGGTGGTAATAAAAGGAGCAGACATTAAAGCTGGGTCTAAACCCAAAGAACGAAATAGAAACGGTAGAGATGAACCGGCAAGAGAAGCTAAAATTGCGATCGCCAACAAACTGATCCCCACTGCGATTGCTACTGCTAAATTCCCTTGCAGAGTGTAAGCCCAGCCCGTTGCTACAGTCCCCAATATAGCTCCTAACAGCGCTCCCGCCATCCCCTCGCGCACAATTACTTTTAACGGGCCCATCGCTGTAATTTCGTCAGTGTTCAAACCGCGAATTATAACTGTTGAAGACTGGGCTCCGACATTGCCTCCAGTGCCAGTCAGCAGCGGAATAAAGGCTGCTAGGGCGACTACTTGCTGCAAAATATCTTCTTGCGCTCTAATAATTGCCCCAGTGACTGTATTGGTTAAGAGCAGAACAAAGAGCCAGACTACCCTTTTGCGGGCAACGGTGATTAAATCGGTCTGAAAATAATTGTCGCCGCCGGACTGGACACCGCCCAAGGTATAAATATCTTTATCGGCTTCTTCTTCTAAAATGTCGATCGCGTCGTCAACTGTAATGATCCCCACAAGACGCTGTTCGCGGTCTACAACGGGCACTGCTAAAAAATCGTAACGCTGGATCAGCCTAGCGACTTCTTCTTGATCCGTTCCAGTCTGAACAGAAACTACGTCGCGGGTCATAATTTCGCCGACAGTTTTGTCCAGGGGAGAAGTGACTAAATCCCGCAAGGATAAAATACCAGTCAGGCTGCGGGCTGCGTCGGTGACATAAAGAGAATAAATTGTTTCAGTAGTTCTAGCCAAAGAGCGAATTCGGTCTAAGGCTTGGGCGACGGTAAAGCTTTCTTTGAGAGAAATGTATTCTGGTGTCATGATCCGGCCGGCGGTACTGGCTTCGTAACCCAAAAGTTGGGCCGTAGCTTCGCGTTCTGTTGGGCTCAATTGACCTAAGAGGCGGCGGACTAATATCGCCGGCAGTTCGTCAAACAGTTTTGCGCGATCGTCCGGCGACATTTTGTCTACAATGTCGAGGACTTCTTGGCGTTTGAATTTTTCGCAGAGGGACTGCTGAACGCTGGAGTCGAGATATTCGTAAACTCCGATGGCTTCGTCTTTGGAAAGCAACCGGAAAGCTATTACTTGCATGGTTTCTGGCAGGCCTTCGATCGCTTCAGCGATGTCGGCCTCCTGCACGGGATGCAAAATCGCTTTTGCTCCTTTAAAGTCTCCTTGTTCCAACAAAGCCCTTAACTGCGATCGAACTAATTCCCGCAGTTCTTTTCGCGCGTAGGTGGGAAGCGAAGACGATTGATAACTTTTTTCTGTCACTGATGACCCTCCTAATGCCCTTTTCGATTTTCGATTTTCGCATTGAAGATTATCGATTAAAGAATTGGGGATGACTTACGGAGTCAGCGGGTTTGGAGTTTACCTACAGTTACATTTTTTGGGGAAACTGGTATAAACCTGTGCTGCGCGCCTTCCTGAATCCAGTTTAGAGCCTATTGACACCTCTCGTTGCAGCGATCGAACTTGCCATGACAAGATCCGCACTTTGCCAGAAAAAATTGGTTTAAAGCCTCTCCCTTGCAGGATCGAAGGAAAAAATTAATTTCTCGCTCGCAATCTCCGCGCGATCGAGCGCGGGGGTACTGTCAACCTGTATGCTGTCAACTGTTGAACCGATTTGGGATCAAATACATTTATTTTGATCCGCGACACTCATCGGTAGGAAAGGAGAATTGGGCCCGAACACTTTTTCCAACAAATTTGTAGAACTTTGATTGCGAATAAAATTATTGACCGTTTCTTTCCATTCAGTATCACCTGCAGGCAGGATCATGCCATAGGAAATGCAGGTTAAAGGCTGCTCCGGTATCAAAGAATACTGATTTTGAGTTAAACCCTGTCTCAGCGCTTCTCCAACTAACAGCATTCCGTCGCTGGCGAAGGCATCGATTTTTCCGGCTGCAGCATCTGCCACACCAGACTCTCTGCCGGCGATACCTTCATAAATTTTCTGGTTGGCTAGTTGATATCTGCCTGCAATGAATTGTTCGGTAAGGGAACCGTTCAACACGCCAATTGTCGCGCCTTGCAGGAATCCCGAAGGATTGACTCTCAGTTTGTTTTCTGGCTTGACCAATAGATACGTGCCGCTGTATAAAAAAGGCAGCGAATAGGCAATTCCGTTGGGGGGATTTTGGAGGATTGTATTGGGCCCGCATTCTAAGTGAGCGCGCTTGCTGGTGACGCTGCGGAATCGCCCTTTTTCTGCTGATTCGTTGAGGTTTGTTTCGAGTTTTTCTAAGCGGACAGATCGATTTAATTTCTTTTCTAAGTCAGCTCGGAAAAGCTCTAAGCCTTCGATGCAAACTCCTTGCCACTTTTCGCCTTCTAAGTAACCGAAGGGAGCAGCATCTTTTCTGATGCCGACTTTCAGAATGCCGGTTTGCTTAATTTCTGGCAGTGCTGTTTCGGCGGAGGCAACTGAAGGTAAAACTGCGGGAAACAATATCGACAATACGCAGCCGATTGCTGCAAATTTTAGGCTTTTACTGGTAATTTTTTTGTTCGTCACTTGGCAGTCTTATAAATATTTGGCCGATTATATTATACAAATAAAACAAATATTGTCAATATATTTTTGGAGTAAATGGGGAGCTTTTGAACGGGAGCATCTCAGTTTTGCATTTATAGTGCGAGCTTAAGAGCTCGCGTATTGTACTCGCGAGCGGGTACGATCGCACGCTCAATAAAAAAAATCCTTTTTGCAAAACTGAGATGCTCCCCTCGATTCTCTCTAATGTAAAGATGTAAACGGTATTTTATCTATTTACCAATTCATGCTAAAATGCTGCCTAACTGAACGGCGATTACTCCGAGTATGGCACTGCCAGCCCAGTAAAAAGTGGCAAAGTTGTAAGATCGATCGCGCCACAAGACATTTGACTCTAAACCGTAAGTCGAAAAAGTAGTATAAGCGCCCAAAAATCCCGTCGCAACCATTAACCGCACTTCCGTCGGAATCGCCGGCACCCGTTCAAAAGCAAGGGTGATAAAAAATCCCATAGCTAAGCAACCGGTGATGTTAATAAAAAAAGTTCCGTAGGGAAAAGCTGTGCCGAAACGGTTGGCAAACCACAAGGTGATATAATATCGGCTCAAAGCGCCGGCGATGGCACCGAAACTAATCGCGATCGGATGGCGGAGATTCGGGTCTTGCAGCATCAAACAATTTTAGATTTTAGATTTTAGATTTTAGATTTTAGATTTTATACCGAGCTGACTCATGTCAAATATTGTACAATCAAATTGGCGATCGCTCATACCAATTTCATAAAGTAGCGCTAGATCTTACCCCCCCAACCCCCCCGCGAGTTCGGGGGGGCTAAGACTTCATCTATAGCACATCTTTAGAAAAATGGTATCAGGCTGTTGGCCATTAAAATCTGTAAATAATTTTTATGCAAATTGTGCTAGCTGCAGCAGACGATGATTTAGTTAGAGCCTGGGAAAGCACTTGCGGCAATATTGAAAACGTCAAGATCCACCGAGGCTCAATTTTTGAGGTCAAATGCGATGCTTTTGTTAGTCCGGCGAATAGTTTTGGGTTCATGGACTGCGGCTTGAATTTAGAAATTGCGGAATATTTTGGAAGTCACGTTCAAGAACGCCTGCAAAAACTAATTCAGACTCACCATCACGGCGAACTTTTAGTAGGATTGGCAGAAGTTGTAGATACAGATCATCATGAAGTTCCCTATTTGATAGCTGCCCCAATCATGCGGGTTCCCACAATTTTAACAGAGACAGTAAATGTTTATCTAGCAACCCGCGCTATTTTAACTTTGGTAAAATTTGGCACTGTTCCAGACGGAACGCCGGTCAAACATATCATTGAAACGATCGCAATTCCCGACATGAGCACGGGAACGGGCAAAGTACCACCACACATCTGCGCCAATCAAATGAAAGTCGCCCTCGAAAATATCCTCCTAGATCAATACAAGTTTCCTCAATCTTGGCTGTACGCCCAAAAAAGTCACCAATTGTTACAGATTAGCGATGTCGGAGATTTGCAGGGGAAAGATTGAAAATTCAAATCTTAAACTTTGATTTTGAAAAATTAAGTTTGTTGTGTGTTGTTAGCTGAAGGGAATTATCATAAATTTAAGGAGCGAAAACTTAATAACTTAAGCACATCCTACAGTCCTCTCTCCTGTAAGTTGCGATATCAAAGGAGGCAGAGCCTCCGGATCTGCATTACCAGGCAGAGCGAAAGTAACGAGTAATCGCTTAAGTTATTAAATTTTCATTCCTAAGTGCGCTAAACCGTACCTGCAAGTGGGCGGAATCCGACAGGCGGTTTCAACGCTCAAATGCCAGAATTAATTCTGGCGCTATAAATACAAAGTCCATTCCCAGCGGATTTAAGAAAGGAGATAATTCAGATGACAGATCCAAATGTGACTGAAACAACAATTGTAGAGGTAACTCCCGAAACGACGGCGATCGTCAAACAAGAGATGCCCGACGCGACTGATGAGACGATCGCAGAAACTGCGGC
>JBBSNU010000217.1:0-7681 GCA_038260455.1 Chroococcales cyanobacterium
AAATCGCCGTCTGTTTGATTTTGATAAATAACATCGGTTCCCAACCAGTCTTGCATCTGTTGTGGGCTGCCGCCTGTGTAATGAATTTCTACTGATAATCGGCGGGAGTTTTGGAGAGTGAGCGCGCGGGCGATCGTCTTTTGGGCCATCAAGCGGTGAAGATTGGCAGCACCTGTTTTTCCCAGCACCGGAATCAGTCTAGTTTTGGTTTTTCCGGGTTCGGGATAGCGGGTAAAAATAATCAGTTTTTCTGGAATCATACCATTTTTGATTTTTGATTTTTGATGGGAGTTTTTTAACAAGAAATCACAGAATCGAGCGGGTAAACCGCAGATTTTAAGCAGATAAACACAGATAAACGCAGATAATTTATAGATTGTCTGCGATTGAGTGCAATCCAAGTCTAATATTGGTGGATTGGGCGCGGTTTAATATTTGTTTGTTGGTGACTTAAGTTAATTGTCGCACCCAATTTACCCTACAATAGGTTAACCTAAAATTGGTGATTTACGGTTAGCTCATTTCTAGCATTCGCTGGATTGGTTTCAAGGCTGCCCGTTGCAGCTCTTGGCTCATGGTAATTTCGGGAGTTTGATTTTTTAGGGCTAAGTACAATTTTTCCAAGGTATTTAATCTCATGTGCGGGCATTCGTTGCAAGCACAAGTATTATTGTTGCCAGGAGCGGGAATAAATTGTTTGTGTGGTGTTTGCTTTTGCATTTGGTGAATTATTCCCGGTTCAGTCGCGACAATAAATGCTTGGCTGGAACTCGATTGAGTATATTTGAGCAAAGCGGCGGTGGAACCGATATAATTGGCGTGGCTAAGTACGGGAGGTTCGCATTCTGGGTGGGCGATGATTTCGGCTTCGGGATTTTCGATTTTGAGTTGAACTATCTTTTTTTCTGAGAAGTTTTCGTGGACGATGCAGGCTCCTTGCCAAATCTCCATGTTTCTACCTGTTTGTTCCATGACGTAGCGGCCGAGATTGCGATCGGGCCCAAAGATTATTGGCTGATTTTCGGGAATTTGGTTGACAATTTTGACGGCGTTGGAGCTGGTGCAAATTATGTCGCTCATTGCCTTAATTTCAGCAGTACAGTTAATGTAGGAAATAACTAAGTGTTTTGGTCGATCGGCTTTGAATGCTGCAAAGGCTTCGGGCGGGCAACTGTCGGCGAGGGAACAACCTGCATTTAAGTCTGGCAATAATACTAATTTGTCGGGATTGAGGATTTTGGCGGTTTCTGCCATGAAATGAACTCCGGCAAAAACTATGACATCGGCGCTGGTGTTGGCGGCTTTGCGGGCAAGTTCTAGGGAGTCGCCAATGAAGTCTGCGATGTCTTGGATGTCGGAGTCTTGGTAGTAGTGGGCGAGAATGACGGCGTTTAACTCTTGTTTGAGGGCGTTGATTGCTGCAAACAAGTCGTCGGGCAGTCGGGTTTGGGTAAAGTTGGGAGCAGGTGCGGTGGTAAACACAGTTAGAATATTCCGGGGAAGGTGGCGGCTGGACTCAAGTGTATTTTGAATTATAGTTGCTTTCACCAAAAATGGTGGTAAGCGGGTGGTTGGGTTGAACTAATCGAAAATCTAAAACTTGTACGCTCGCGAAGCCGAAGTATCTAAAATCTAAAATTGCCTGGGGGAGAGTGCAAAAATTGGTCGCTGTTTCCTATGCTGATAAGAAGGGGCTAGGGCTCGATCGCACATAACAAATCAAATGAATAAAGCTAAATCTATCAAAATTGCGGTGGTGGGGGACGTTCACGATCGCTGGGAAGCAGAAGACGGCGAGGCGCTGAAGCATATGGGCGTTGACTTGGTGCTGTTTGTGGGGGATTTTGGGAATGAGTCGGTGGATGTGGTGCGGGCGATCGCCCAATTGGACATTCCCAAAGCTGCGGTGTTTGGGAACCATGACGCTTGGTACACGGCGACGGAGTGGGGCCGCAGTCAGTGCCCCTACGATCGCACTCAAGAAAATTGGGTAAAACAGCAGTTAGATTTAATGGGAGAAGCCCACGTCGGTTACAGCAAGCGGGATTTTCCCGAATTGGACGTAACTGTGGTGGGAAGCCGCCCGTTTACTTGGGGGGGTTCGGAGTGGAAGTACAACGATTTTTACTCGGAATGGTTTGGGGTAGAAAGTTTTGAGGAGTCGGCCAGACGCATTGCAGGAGCTGCTGCGGATGCGGACTGCGAAAATGTGATTTTTTTGGGTCACACGGGCCCGACGGGGCTGGGAGAGGCTGCTGAAGACCCCTGCGGGCGAGATTGGAAGCCGCTGGGAGGGGATTGGGGAGACCCGGATTTTGCTGAGGCGATCGATCGAACTCGGAGTTCTGGGAAGCACATACCTCTGGTAACTTTTGGTCATATGCACCACAAACTGCGGCACACGAAGCACGAGTTGCGGAAGTCGTGTTTCTTGAGTGGGGAGGGTACAGTTTATTTGAATGCCGCCAGCGTACCGCGAATTGTGGAGAGAGAGCGATCGAAACTGCGGAATTTCTCGATCGTTCTGCTGGAAAATGGCACAGTGTCGGAAGCGTCTCTAGTTTGGCTGGGGGAAGATTTCGCAGTGGTTTTAGAACAAATTCTTTACCGGCGCGCTGAATCGGCAACGGCTTGTAGTTAGCGGCAACTACTGGTATGATGTAGTTTATCTACCGGGAGAGGTGGCAGAGTGGTCGAATGCGCCTGACTTGAAATCAGGTGAACCGCAAGGTTCCGTGGGTTCAAATCCCACCCTCTCCGTTTTTTCAAGGCTTTTAGCCACCTAATATCAAGCTTTAGCAACACTCTAGGCTCCAGCAAAACCCCGGACAAAGGGAGCTTGATAGAGTTTTGGATAGAAAGTGGATAATATCAAATCCGCTAGCATCGGAATTATATAGTGCGAGCGTCCCCGAAGAGCGATCGACTTCGCGAGCGGGGACGCTCGCACTATCAATGATTAAAATATATAATTCCGATGCTATCGGAAACGATATAAGTAGTTAAGCAAAATTAATTATCGCAGTTCGATCGAAAGATGAGGTATTGACCGATCGATCGCCCAATCCCCCAATCTAAAACTTGTACAGCGAAGCCGAAGTATCTAAAATCTAAAATCTAAACTTTTTGAGAAAGACTATATTTTGAAAGAGGGCATTTTATACCATTTTTCTAAATATGTGCTGATGAACTCTTAGCCCCCCCGCGAGTTCGGGGGGGTTGGGGGGGTAATATCTAGCGCTACTTTATGAAATTGATATTAGTTGGTTGGCTTTGCTAAACTAAACTTGACTGCAGACTAATTTGCTTAGGATCGAAAACTTAATAACTTAAACACCTCCTACAGTCCTCTCTCCTGTAAGTTGCAAGAAAAAAGGAGGCAGAGCCTCCGGATCTGCGTTACCAGGCTCTGCCTGGTAACGAGTAATCGCTTAAGTTATTAAATTTTCATTCCTTACTTATAGTTTGATCGAAGCACAATTTTGAGTAAATTTAAAATTTGGCAACAAAAATAGATTAATGAATTTGACAGCCCGATCGCAATTATAGCACTTACGCACTGCGACTAAAGAAACCGGGTTTTTAGGAGAATTTACGTCTACAAACGAAGTATTCTCGTGAAAAACCCGGTTTCTGGACACCTGCGCGTCCAAGACTGAATCGTACTTTAACGATTACATTTTGCTGATAATTCTTTGCACGATTTCCACACCTGTTACCGCCTGCCAGCCAAACAGCCCCAATAGCGCCACATTTAGAACGATGTGACTGTATCTGGCCAAATCATTGCCTTTTTGCATCAAAGGAGTCAGCGAGGCTGAAATGGCAATTATTGCGGTCATTCCCAAGCCTGCTAGCAAGTGGGATCCCACAAATAGTTTGCCGTTGTTGATGTAGGTGACGGCCATTCCGCCGATCGCCCCTGTTACCATCAAGGCTAGCAGCAAAGAACCAATTTGGTGATGCTTGATGTTGAATTTGCCCTTAATTAATTCTTTTTTGGCCTCGCCTTCAGCACTTCTAGTACGGCGGATTTGAAGGCCGAGATACAAAGCATAAAACGACAGAGCCAGCAATACCCACATTAAAACTGGGTGGAAGAATTGGCTCCAAACTTTCACTGACTCTGGAATTTCCACGTTCATAGTGTTCTGAGGATTGGCAAACATACTTCATAAAAATTAGTATACCACTAAGTCAGTCTCGTGCGACCGTAAAAATATACGGGATGAGACACTATTATGCCTGCCACTAAACAAGACGCTGTATTGATTCAAGCCGCCAAGACTGGCAATATTATTCACGTCCAAGCTTTACTCGCTAAAGGCGTTGACGCTAATGCCAAAGACTCTGAGGGGACAACGGCTTTGATGTTTGCGGCCCAAAAGGGCTATACGGAAATCGTGCGTATTTTACTAAATAATGACGCTAATGTCAACCTCGCGAGCAGGCGTTTTGGGCTGACGGCTTTGATGCTGGCCGCCGCTCACAAACAAGCTGATGTTATGCGGCTGTTGTTGGCTGCGGGGGCTGATGTTGATGCAAAAAATGATGATGGAAGTACGGCTTTGATGGCGGCTTCTCTCAAAGGCGATGTTAATGTTGTACGGCTTTTGCTTGATGCTAAGGCTGATGTGAATGTCCGAGATATAGATGGAGATTCTGCTCTGAAAATAGCGGCTTTGTCGGGGCACGAAGCTGTTGTGAAAGTTTTGGCTGATGCGGGTGCTGTTGCTGACAATTCCATGCTATTTTTAGCTGTTAGTCAAGGTAGCGCTGAAATTGTCAGAATTTTGCTCGATCGCAGTGCGGATGTTAATCTTAAAAATCTAGAGAGCAAAACCGCTTTGATGCAGGCTGCAACGGCGGGAAATTTAGCGGTTGTCGATGTGTTGTTGGCTGCTGGCGCTAATGTGGAAATTCGCGACAAAGATGGCGAAACTGCTTTGACTTTGGCTGCGGATTTAGGCAATATTGATGCGGTGCGGGCTTTGCTGGGTGCGGGCGCTGATGCGAATGTGAAGAATGGAGATGGGGGCACGGCTTTGATGGCGGCTGCTGCTGGGGGCAATTTGCCGATCGCACGTATGTTACTCGATGCTGGCGCGGATATCAACGCTAAGGACAGAGATGATGAAACTGCGTTGAATTTTGCGGTGGTTGAAGGCTGCGAAGATGTGGTGGAATTGCTCTTAAACCGAGGTGCTTGTGTCGGAGCCAGAAATCGGTTGGGCGATACGCCTTTGCTGGTGGCTGCAGTTCACGGTCACAGTGCGATCGTAGCGGCTTTGCTGCAAAAAGTCAACTCAAATCAGGCAGATTTTTTGAATGCTAAAAACTTTGGGGAGACGGCTTTGACGCTGGCTGCTTTTGGCGGACATACTGAGACGGTGAAGGTTTTGCTCTCGGGCGGTGCAAATCCGAATGTCCCGGCGGATTTGGGGAAAACGGCTTTAATGAAGGCGTGCGATCGGGGTTATTTGGCGATCGTCCAATTATTAGTTGAAAAAGGCGCGGATGTCAACCTGCTGGATGATTCCGGTGCAACTGCTTTAATGTGGGCCGCCCATCGCGGTTATACTGATGCACTCAAGATTTTAATCGCTGCTGGTGCAGAACTAAATCACAAAAATCCGGGCAATTATACAGCTTTAATGCTGGCTGAGTTTAAAGGTTATTCGACTGTTGTGAAATTGCTAAAAGATGCAGGTGCACAGGAATAATACGATTTTAGATTTTAGATTTTAGATTTTAGATTTTAGATTTCACTTGTTTTACCTCGTTTGGGAGGTGGAATAACTTCGGGATTTGCGTTAAGGCGCTGACGCTGATAACGAGTAATATCAAATCCGGTAGCATCGGAATTATATAGTGCGAGCGTCCCCGAAGAGCGATCGACTTCGCGAGCGGGGACGCTCGCACTATGAATGATTAAAATATATAATTCCGATGCTATTGGAAACGATATAAAACGGTTTGTAGTGCGGACTTTAGTCCGCAACTTAAGAGCGGACTGAAGTCCGCACTACAAACTTTACTTATTGCGGTGCGGTCAATCCACCGGAAATGATAGAAATTCACCCACAAATCTTGTCTCAATCAGCTTGACGCACCCAGCCATTAATAGTAAAGCGACTATCAGCAAAAGCTTTCGAGGGACAGCTAACTGTCAAAACTTCGTGCATATAGCGACTCAGGAAAAATACAATGCTATTATTCCGAGGTTCGACAGTTCTGAAAGTGTCGGCCGCCACATAAAAATTGTTCTCGATTTTGCTATCATAAATCAGCAATTCGCCATCGGAAAAAGCCTTTGGTTCTCGATAGAAATAGTAAACGTAAGTAAAAAATCTGCTGGCGGTATCGGGCGAGCCGCTGTCGTTGTGAAGTTTATAAAAGTTGTTGTCATTGTGCATGGTTAGCTGAGATTCTATGTCACCAATCGGAAATGATGGGATATTTAATTTCCGCAGCACGTCGGGGATAATTCCTTTAATGCGATTTACCATCAGTGTTGAAAATTCGGGGAATGAGTGAAGTACCATAGAACGGCGGTAATCTTCGGCATTAGTTGAGGTGCTGGTAGTCACAAATTCTGATTCTTTTGCTAAAACATATTTGATTAATTTGTTCTTTTCTGCTGGTGTCAAAAAGTTATCTATTTGGGCGTAGCGAGATATTAAGTCGTCATTTACAGGCGCGGCGGCGGGAATTTCGACGGGAATTTCGGCGGGGATTTCTAAGGGAGTTGCTGGCTGCTGCGGTTGCAGTTGCTGCAAGTAAATTGGGGGCTCAGTGACTAATCCGACTAGGTGTTCTGCGGGAAAGGAAAGGCTAGAACGCCCGTCGTCTATGGGAATTTGAAATAAGGTGGAAAAACCTACTGTTGCTTGGGTGCGATCGACTAATGTTTTGACTAGGCTGTGCAATAATGGTGTGTCGGATTTGAGCGTAATGGTGCACTGATGTCCGCCGGTGAGGAGGATTTTAACTTTTACGTCTTGGGGTTTAATTTGCGGTTGAGTGTAAGTCATAATTTTTTAAGGACGCAACTAGGAAGTCGTTAGGATCTAATTCGGTAGGATATAACAGTTTTTATTGATGTTAAGAATCGCGTTAAACCCACAGTCCGCCAGGGGTTCAAAGGGAGCATCTCAGTTTTGCATTATAGTGCGAGCGTCCCCGCTCGCGTATTGTACTCGCGAGCGGGGACGCTCGCACTATAATAAAAAAAATGCTTTTTGCAACACTGAGATGCTCCCGGTTAAAACCCCTGTTTAATAGCGAAAGTCCTCTAAAGAGGACTGATGAGTTCTTTAGTCCTCGACCGAGGACTTTCGCTTTGAGGCGGGGGTTTTAACCCCTGCCGGTATTTCGGGTTAAGTTAATACCCCCGAACACTATTGTATCCCTACCCTATGATACACAATTGAGAATTGCTAGGTATTATTCCTAATGCAAAAAGTGGCGGATATCGGTGAAAACCATTGTGATTCCGAGTTGGTTGGCTGCTTCGATCGAATCTTTATCGCGCATACTACCTCCCGGTTGGACGATCGCAATTATCCCCGCGCCCGCCGCCGTTTTTACCGAATCATCGAAGGGGAAGAAGCCGTCGCTGGCCAAAATCGCTCCTTTACTCTTCTCTCCCGCTTGTTCCAATGCTAGTTTAACCGCTCCG
>JBBSNU010000218.1:0-7672 GCA_038260455.1 Chroococcales cyanobacterium
GCCGAGGCTGGAATGATATCGTAGTCTCGATCGCCAATCTTGACGCTGTAGGTGATTGGTAGACTGGCGGCACCCACCAAACCTGCTAAGGTAAAATCAACTACGTCAGCGATCGACTTAATTTCACCTGCTTCGTAGCGATCGGACAAATCAATAAATAAATCGCTCATTACCCGCCAAAACTGACCCAGCCCGGTGTAGTAAGCCAGCATCCGCACTTGTTCCGGCAAAAAATTAGGGAAAACTTTGTGCAGTCCCTGCATCAAAAAATTGCCTTTTAACTTAGCTGCGATCGCCTTTTCGACCAAACTGCTAAATTCCGGGGAATCCAAATAAGTGTCCAAACCCCCACCGCCGTGCCAAAGCATGGTTCTCATCACATACTCAGCATACTCAAAATTAATGCGGTCGTGGCACAAATAGCGGATTAATTTCGGTCGAGTCACTTCTCCGTTGAAATATTTAAAAAACGGAAAAAGCACTAAAAATTGTTCTTCGGCGATGTAGTTAAGATTGCGGGAGTAGGCATCTAGAACCACACCGTAACTTTTGAGAATGCCGACTACTTCTACTACATTTTCCGTTGATTCTGGAAGCAAAGCTTTGCCTGATTCCAAGATGTCAATGTAGGCGGATAGAGGATGGGCAGAGGGTTTTAATACGGTAGTTGTCATGTGATTTGAACCTTAATTGAATAACTGTTTTCCTATCAACCAAGTCAGAATTCAAAAGAATGTTTGTAGTGAGGACTTCAGTCATTATCGGCTCAAAGCTGGGAGCATCTCAGTTTTGCATTATTATAGTGCGAGCGTCCCCGCTCGCGTATTGTCCTCGCGAGCGGGGACGCTCGCACTATAATAAAAAAAATGCTTTTTGCAAAACTGAGATACTCCCTCAAAGCTTTGTTAAAGGACTGAAGATGGGGAGGGCGGGTTTTGCCTTCACAAACTGCCTGGTATCATATATTCTTAGCTAAACCCGCCCCTACAAGATACTATTGTTTTTTCGCAATTATCTACTTACTACGAACCTATGGAAGATTTCACTCCAATTTGTGAGCAACTTGTTGAACTTGCGCGGGCACAGCCGATACTAAGCCGATCGCAGTTTTCTCGCTCAAAGCCACTAAAACTCCCGGCTGCACTCCCATGATGGCGATAATTACTGCTAAAACCAGCGAAGGAATACGATCGCGCCAGCGGACTTGTGGCAAATTCACCACCAAATCGGAAAGGCGGCCGAAAAAGGCGCGGTTGACCATAATTAAAAAGTAAACTGAAGTCAAACCAGTGCCGATCATGCACAGCAAAGTTTGCACGGGAAACACTGGTAAACTGCCCCGAAAAATCAAAAATTCAGCAATAAATCCCGACAACCCCGGAATGCCGGCACTTCCCATCACGCCGAAGATCATTAAACTGCCAATCATCGGTAAACCGCGATCGGGATTGAACAAACCTTTGAGCACATCGATGTTGCGACTGCCGGATTTTTTGTAAACAATACCGACACTCAAAAATAGCAGCCCTGAAATTAAACCGTGGCTAACCATTTGCAAAACAGTTCCGATCGTACTAATCTCAGTAGCTGCGGCGCTAGCTAACAAAATGTAGCCCATGTGAGCGATCGAACTGTAAGCTACAATTTTTTTCATATCTTTTTGGGCGATCGCGCAACTCGCCCCGTAAATCACGCTTACCACCGCCCAACTCGCCAACCAAGGCGCAGCCACCGCCCACGCATCGGGGAACAAACCCAAACCAAAGCGCAGCATCCCGTAGGTTCCCAACTTCAACAGAACCCCCGCTAACAGCACAGAAACAGGAGTCGAAGCTTCTACGTGAGCATCCGGCAGCCAAGTATGAAAAGGTACCAAAGGAATCTTAATTCCAAAAGCTAGCAACACCCCAGCCAGCAACACAAGTTGCCTCACCAAAGGTAAAGGCAATCCACCTTGCAAATGCGATTCACCCGCTGCACCAACCAGATCGAAACTAGAAGCACCGCTGAGCCAAACCACACCCAAGAAAGAAGCCAGCAACACAATGCCCGAAAATGCAGTATAGATTAAAAACTTAGTAGCAGCATAACCCCGGCGCTCGCCACCCCAAATCGCAATTAACAAGTAAAGCGGAATCAATTCTACCTCAAAAAACAGGAAAAATAGCAGCAAATTTTGAGATAAAAAAGCTCCCGTGACGCCGCCACTAATTAACAGCATCAAAGAATAATAAAGTCGAGGTCTGCGGATCGAATCATCCGTAGCGTAAATAGCTACCCCTGTCAGTAGAGTATTTAAAATTACCAAAGGCAGAGACAAACCATCAACGCCGAGATTGTAATTTAATCCCAAAGCATCGAGCCAAGGAACAAATTCCGAAAACTGCAACTGACTCGTACCGACATCAAACTGAGCAGCTAAAATCACCGAGACAATAAAAGTCACGCCCGCCATGACGAGAGAGGCATTCCGAACTACTTTAGAACTCACCGCACTGGGCCAGAACCCAATTAGAGCAGCGGTCAACATTGGTATCCAGATTAAAGCACTGAGCATCAATTAAAACTTCCCTTGTTACGCAGCTTTTAGAACTATATTTAACATTAACGCAAAGGAACTGAATAAAAAAGCGATCGGTCAATTTTCTTGTTAACATAGATGCCAATGACTCTGGAATCGTCCTATAACCTCAAGTATTAGCGATCGATAAGATTTACCAATTAAATGGGAGCATCTCATTTTTGCAAAAAATATCTTTTCTTGGAGTGCGAGCGTCCACGCTCGCGAGGTGTATAGAACCCCTTTGAGATCTATTCTGCGTAAATCTCAGAAACCGGGTTTCTTTGGGTATTTCTCGTCACCCAACCAAAGACTCGTAGAAACCCGGTTTCTCGCCATGAGCGTAAATCTCAGAAAACCGGTTGCTCTCGGTATTTCTCGTCACCCAACCCAAAAACTCAAAGATGTCAAATGGGTTCTATAATACTAGCGAGCGAGGACGATCGCACTACGACACAATTTCAATACCCGAACTTTTACCCTGTGGGAAAATTCCGGTTGCACAATTGTGACCGATTGACATTAAATAAAACTAGAAAAGAAGCAGACAAACTCAAAACAATTCATCTGCATTCATCCTCGTAAATCCGCCTTTCATCTGCGGTTCAAAAAAGCCAAATAATCAGCCCGAGCAACACAGCAACCCCAGTCGCAATAGTCAACACATAAAACTGCGATTGACCGGTGCCGCTGTACTTCAACCCTTCGCCGCTGAAAATTGTGGCAAAACCAAACAAATTCACCGCCCCGTCTACGACGTACTTGTCAGTCCAAGCACTGAGTTGAGCAATAGAAGCCACGGCCCAAACCACAGTCAAGCGGTAAACTCGATCGATATAAAAGTCGTAAGCAAACAAATCCTGCACCGCCGGCACCGGCAGCCGTACCGGTCTAGGTAAAACTCCGTACCAATAAATCGCCACCCCAATCGCAACGCCAATAAAGCCAGATAACATTAAAAGCGGAACATTGAGAGTCTTCAACAGCAAATTTAAAGTATCAAAATCCCAGGTTTTCGCCCAAGGCCCAGTCCAACTAATTAACAGTTGCCACCGCTGCAACATCCAAGGCACCAACAGCCCGATCACGGTCAAAGTTACCATCGGTAATGCCATAGTCCAACCGACTTCTGGAGCTCTGCGAGTTTTCGGCTGCGGTTTTCCCGCAAACACTAAACCGAATACGCGAGTTAAATTTAGCGCTGTTAAACAGTTAACCAAAAGCAATACAACTACCAACCACAAGGGCACTGTCCAAAAACCGTTGAGCCAGCGCCGCATCGCCCAAAAGTTACCCATCGGTAATAGTGCTACCATCCCTGAAGCGCCTACTAAATAAGCCATTGTCGTGGCAGGCATCTTTGACCACAACCCACCCATTTCTGTTAAATCTTGAGTGTTGGTTGTGAGAATAATTGACCCTACGCTCATGAATAATAGTCCTTTGGAGATCGAGTGCGCGAACAGCAACAGCAAAGCAATGTCTACTTGATTGAGTCCCACTGCGATAAACACTAAACCCATAGAAGCGCTGGTAGAATGCGATAATGCTCTTTTGATGTCGATTTGGGCGATCGCCACCAAGGAAGCGCCAACAGCCGTCACCGCACCCAAAACCACGAGTACCGCATCCGTCACGGGCGACAGCGCTAAAACAGGCTGAAGTTTAATCAAAATATAAGCCCCAGCACCTACAACAACCGTATTCCGCATAATCGAAGCCGGGTTGGGCCCTTCCATCGCCT
Organism: Chroococcales cyanobacterium; assembly: GCA_038260455.1. Taxonomy (GTDB): domain Bacteria; phylum Cyanobacteriota; class Cyanobacteriia; order Cyanobacteriales; family Microcoleaceae; genus Microcoleus. The sequence continues at coordinate 4,305 of JBBSNU010000218.1, forward strand.
CGTCAAGCCACAAATGGAACGGAAATTGAGCGCACTTGGCTGTAGGTGCAGCGATTAAAGCCAAACCTAAAAGAGTCGCTACCAAAGGAGACAAAGTTGCAGTTTCCGCCCATTTTTCTAAATCGGAAAAATTCAAACTTCCCGCTAAAGTAGAAAGCGTCACTACTCCCATCAGCAGCGGTACGTCTCCTACACGCTTTGTTAAAAACGCATCTCTAGCCGCCGTTACTACCAGCGGTTGAGCGTACCAAAACCCGACTAGCAAATAAGTTGAAAGCGTCAGCATTTCCAACAAAGCGTAAGTTAGCAGCAGCGAGTCGCTAATGGCAATGCCGCTAATTGCTCCTTCAAAAAAACCGAGCAGCCCAAAAAATCGAGCTAGCGCCCAGTCTTTTTCCATGTAGCCAAGAGCGTAAATTTGTGCTAGCAAGCTCAGAACTGTAACTAACTCCATTGCTCCGACGCTGATGGTGGAGATTTCTATGGCAAAAGACAAATTTAAGTCTGCTGCTTGCACCCAGTGTACGAGCAACTGTTGGGGGGGTCGATCCCACGTTGCTCTAAAAACCACGGTTCCGTGGATGAAAGCCAATACAGTCATCAGCAAATTGAAGTAAGCTGCGGGTCTCGGCCCGGTGGTGCGAACGGTTCCTGTAGACCACGGCAAAGTTAAAATTGCGCCAATTAAGCCATATAAAGGAACCCACCAACAGGCTTGGAGGAGAAATTCGGTCATTTAATTGATCCTTGAAATTTTAAATTACTGGCTGCCTCGATCCAAAGGCAGTTCCGGGCGATCGCCCGACACCCTAAAACTTTGACTGCACCCGATCGTATAGTTCTGGCAAAATAATTTTCACCCAAAATTAACTATACATTAAAGCATCAAAAATGATAATTATCTGACTACAAAATTACTGCTTTCTCAGAACCGGCAATTAAAGAAAAAAAAGACCGCAGATTGACCAAGACTGCCTTCTTTGCCTGTTTACTCGCGATCCCCCTTTGGAAATCCCCAAATTTCCCAAGGGGGATCGACCCTGCCTTCACCTACCGGACTCTACTTGACAGGTATTTTTACTCACTCGACTCCCCGATCGCCACCTACATTTACTCCTCTGAATCTTAAGATTATTAAATAAATATTAAATTAGTTTAAGTAACATAAAAATTTTTAATTTTTGTTATAAAACATTATGATGTTAGATTATATTGTCAAGGTGGACAACTTCCCCTATTCTATAAGGATAGGAAGCTTTACACTGCATTCCTAAATAATGTGGCCTTCCCCGTCCAAATTTTTAGATTTATCAAAGATTTGTAACGGTAATTTCGCTCATGCTTAAATTGGAGATTCAAAAATGTCAATAGCCGTGGGAATGATTGAGACCAAAGGTTTTCCCGCCGTTGTGGAAGCTGCCGACGCGATGGTCAAAGCTGCTCGCGTTACCCTTGTGGGTTATGAAAAAATCGGCAGCGCCCGCGTCACTGTAATTGTGCGCGGCAATGTGTCGGAAGTCCAAGCCTCAGTTGCAGCCGGAGTGGAATCCGTCAAGCGGGTGAACGGCGGAGAAGTAGTCTCTACCCACATCATCGCTCGCCCCCACGAAAACCTAGAATACGTTCTGCCCATTCGTTACACAGAAGCAGTAGAACAGTTCCGAGGCTACTAAGTTCTTAGCCCAGAAAAAATTAATTTGACGAAAAGTTGGACTAAAATCAGCGCGATCGTCAAAAATTAACAGTTTAGTTCCCCAAAATATTCAATCAGGAGTAAAACCAATGGCAATTGCAGTTGGCATGATCGAAACAATGGGCTTCCCCGCAGTGGTGGAAGCAGCAGACGCAATGGTCAAAGCAGCCCGCGTCACCTTGGTAGGGTACGAAAAAATCGGTAGCGCTCGCGTTACAGTCATTGTAAGAGGTGATGTCTCGGAAGTGCAAGCTTCCGTCGCCGCGGGAGTAGAGTCAGTGAAGCGCGTTAACGGCGGACAAGTGATGTCCACCCACATTATCGCCCGCCCTCACGAAAACTTGGAGTACGTGCTACCCATTCGCTATACCGAAGCTGTAGAACAGTTCCGTGAAGGCGTCAGCGGTATTCGTCCCCTCAACAGATCTTAAGACGGGCGATCGGCTGTTCGGGGCATTTGGTAATTAAAAATTAAAAATTAAAAATTAAAAAGCGCGAAATTTTTGATTTAGCATTTTTAATTTTTAATTGATGCGGGCATGGGATATTGGTTATTAGTCATAAGTCACGAGTCATTAGTCATCAGTCATCAGTCATTAGTTATTAGACGCAAAACTCTAAAATGAAGACATGAGACTGAATAAAGCTAATTGAAAAAAGACAAGTGACGGCCAAAGAATGACAATTACCAATTACCAATTACCTATTACCTAAAATGCAAATGGCCAAAGTTCTCGGCACAGTTGTCAGTACCCAAAAAGAGCCGACGCTGAGAGGATCGAAATTTCTACTGCTGCAATTCATCGATCAAGAAGGTTCGCCAGTTCCCGGCTATGAAGTAGCGGCTGACTGTGTGGGCGCTGGTATAGATGAATGGGTTTTAGTGACCAGAGGTAGCGCAGCCCGGATCGCGCCCGGGAGCGAGAACCGTCCGATCGATGCTCTAGTAGTAGGCATTATAGATACTGTCAATGTAGAAAACCGCCTCATTTACAGTAAAAAAGACGACCCGTACCGCTAGTTGACAGTTGACAGTTGACAGTTGACAGTTGACAGTTGACAGTTGGCAGTGAACAGCTAACAGCTAACAGTGAACAGCTAACAGCTAACAGTGAACAGTTGACAGTTGACAGTGAACAACTAACAACTAACAACTAACAACTAACAAAAAGATTTTTCAGCTTAGGAGAACTTAATTTATGGCAGTCCGCAACGTTGCGGCTCCCCCGACGCCTTGGTCGAAAAACTTGGCTGAGCCGAAAATTCACGACACCGCCTACGTACATTCCTTTTCTAACATTATTGGGGATGTGCATATCGGTTCAAATGTGATGATTGCCCCCGGGACATCTATCCGCGCCGATGAAGGCACTCCTTTTTATATCGGAGAAGGAAGCAACATTCAAGACGGAGTAGTGATTCACGGCCTAGAACAAGGCCGAGTCACAGGAGACGACAGCAAGTCCTATTCTGTGTGGGTGGGGAAAAATACTTCCCTCACCCACATGAGTTTGATTCACGGCCCGGCCTACGTGGGCGACGAGTGTTTTATCGGCTTTCGCTCTACGGTGTTCAATGCCAGAGTGGGCAAAGGCTGCATTGTTATGATGCACGTATTAATTCAAGATGTGGAGATTCCCCCCGGTAAGTACATACCTTCGGGAGCCATCATCAC
>JBBSNU010000219.1:0-7650 GCA_038260455.1 Chroococcales cyanobacterium
GTGATGGAGGGAATCAACAATCGCCTCAAAGTGATTAAGCGTCAAGCCTATGGATTTGTTAATTTCGACAATTTTCGAGCTCGACTATTAGCTTGCTTTTCTAATTAGTTTTTATTATCACCTCAAACCCAGAAGACCCGAGATAACTTAGTTTCGCCGTACATCAAAGTAGAATCCGAAACCTCAATTACCAACAAGATATCCGCAGTATTACTAATTTTAACCGCCCGGTATTCTTCAACCCGCTCTCTAGTGGGTGCAAGTTTGTGTAGACGCGAATTCCATTCGCTCGGTCTTCTTACACCATCTGATTCGAGGATACATCAGGAGCGATCGCCCGATTAGCCTCACCCGAAATCACCGAAGCAGACGCAGCAGCCAATTGTCCGTAAGAGTTTGCGCCCACACCATTAACTTGACGCATCAAACTGCCCATTTCCAAAGCACTCATCCCATAATTCCAGCCCAAATTGCTCTTAATTCCCGCCCTTTCCAAAGCTTGCTGCATCGTGTCTGTCGTCACCACCCCAAAAATCACCGGCACACCAGTTTGAAAAGCAGCCGCAGCAATTCCCTTAGAAACCTCACCAGCTACAAAATCGAAATGCGGAGTTTGGCCGCGAATCACCGCACCCAGACAGATTACCGCATCGTAGCGACGAGAAAGAGCAGCTTGGCGCGCCACCAAAGGAATTTCAAAACATCCCGGAACCCAATAAAAATCTACTTGATCCCCATGAGGATCAATATCAACCCCGTGGCGCTTCAAACAATCTTGACATCCTTCCAAAAGTTTGCCGACAACCAAATCGTTAAAACGACCGATGACAATAGCAAACCGCAAAGATTCTGTTTGAGTAAAATTTCCCTCGAAAACTGTCATAATTTTAGATTTTAGATTTTAGATTTTAGATTTTTTTAGACCTGAAGGCAAAAGTTATACAACAGAAACATCTCATCGGAATTTCAAGTTCAAAAAAACATATAATCCAGCGTTCAGTGATTGTTTTAGCTTTTCCCGAACGCCGGATACCTTCAAAATTCTGATAAATGCCTTCTATCTTATACCTTTTACCTTCTTTTTTCGATTACGTCGGGCGATATTAAACCACCAAAAAGTTCAAGACACCGACTGCAATAACCAGCAAAAACCACAGACCAGAACCTGCATAAATCAGAGTTTTAGACTGACTCCAGTTTTGGGGAGTGGCATAGGCAACCGGCACGCCAACTACCATCACAAAAGACAGCAGTACCAAAGCCAGTAAAACCACTTGAAACAGAATTGATAACATTTTTTCTCCTTTCGATATAGCCGTGCGTTGTTGACAAATAGTTTCCCACAATCTGGATAAACATTCCAGATTATAGTTTGTGACATTTTCGCGATGGTCGATCGAGAAATTGTCGGTTGATTGATACGAAAGAGACTAGACCCCTCGCAAAAATAGCTAGGACGCTGCTCAAAGCCCATCCCAAAAAAATCATTTTTTCTTGTGGGGTGGGCACGCGAGCCCGCCCGAAAATTTGATTAAAAAGACTTTTGCACTCTTGTCTACTGTGCAAATTCGGGCGTTGCGCGAACAAGCGTCAGTAGCTCTTGGGATTTTTAACAATTTTATCATTGTTCGCAGCAGGACAGAAAACTGGAAAGGTTAAGTTAAAGCCCGATCGCCCGATCGCGTATCAGAGCGCGAGAAATTGCTACTCTGGGAGTGAGAAAAGGGGAATTTTCGGCTTATGGACTTAGTTTTGTGCCACACAACAGCAGATTTTGACAGCTTGGGCGCGGCGGTGGGACTTTGCGTGCTGCACCCAGGTACCAGAATTGTGCTGACGGGCGGGTGTCACCCCACAGTGCGGGATTTTTTGGCGCTACACCGCGACGAGTATCCGCTGATCGAACGCCGATCGGTCAATCCGTCACAAATTCGATCGATTAGTATAGTAGACTCCTCCCAGCGCGATCGTTTGGGAAAAGCCGCCGAATGGCTAGACTTGCCACACCTCAAGCAAATAGCCGTTTTCGACCACCACCTGCAAGCCGATTTGGACATACCCGCCACACTCACCCAGATAGAATCAGTCGGAGCAACCACTACATTAATTGTCGAACAACTGCAAAAAAAGCTCAAAAATTCATCAGAAAACGGCGACACAGTATCCCGCCTCCTACCTTCAGAAGCCACAGTCATGGCCCTCGGCATCCACGTCGATACCGGTTCCCTCACCTTTGAGGGCGCAACGGCGCGAGATGCAATGGCTTTGGCGTGGTTGATGGAACAGGGGGCGAGTTTGGGGGTAATCGCTGAGTATGTAGAACCCGGTTTGTCTCCTCAATTGCAGGATTTGCTGCAAGAATCGCTCAAGAATTTGCGATCGGAAACCCTGCACGGTTATACAGTAGCTTGGGTGCTGCTATCTACTGACAACTATGTTCCCGGACTTTCTTCCCTAGCTTCCCGCTTGCTCGATTTGACTGAAACCGATGCTCTACTTTTAGGCAATGTTTATAACATTGGCGAAAACGACAGCAACCGCAACATCGCTGAACCGACAGTTTCCAACCGCTTAGCTATTATCGGTCGATCGCGCATCGAAGGCACAAACCTCAGCGAATTGTTCAAACCTTTCGGCGGCGGAGGCCACGCCCGCGCCGCATCCCTCGCCACCCGCGATGTTGACCCCGTGCTGACTTTAAATCAGTTAGCTGACGAATTAAAAGCCCAAATCCCCCACCCTCCCACCGCCCGCGAGTTAATGTCCTCTCCAGTGCGGAGCATTCGCCCGGAAACCTCCGTGGGAGAAGCTCACCGTATCCTCCTACGTTACGGGCATTCGGGGCTGCCTGTGGTCGATTCGGGCGATCGGCTGACCGGCATTATTTCCCGCCGCGACATTGATATTGCCCTGCACCACGGTTTCAGCCACGCCCCGGCTAAGGGTTACATGACTCCGCAGCTAAAAACCATCACCCCCGATACCTTGCTGCCAGAAATTGAAGCTTTAATGGTGACATACGATATCGGGCGTTTGCCAGTATTGGAAAACGGCGAGCTCCTGGGAATTGTGACTCGCACCGACGTATTGCGGGAATTGCACCAACAAAAAACGCGAGACATGGGAAATAATACTGAATTATCCTATTGTCCCTTGCCCGAATCCATTGAACAGTTGTTGCGATCGGGCATTAGTCCAGAATTATGGCAATTATTGTCGATCGCAGCCAATATTGCCCAAAACCGCGGCTGGCAACTTTATATTGTGGGTGGAGCAGTCCGGGATTTACTCTTAGCAACGGATGATAAACTGGCGCTAACAGACATTGATTTGGTAGTCGATGGAAACCGCAGCGCCGACGCTTCCGCTGCCGGTGTCGAGTTAGCTTCATCGCTGCAAAAACTATACCCCGACTCGCGTTTGGACGTTCACGGTCAATTTCAAACCGCCGCGCTTTTGTGGCACAAAGACTCTGCTTTCGGCTCCCTGTGGCTGGATATCGCTACGGCTCGTACAGAATTTTATCCTTATCCGGCTGCAAATCCTGAAGTTGAAGCTAGTTCGATCCGTCAAGATTTGTACCGCAGGGATTTTACAATTAATGCGCTGGCTGTGCGGTTGGGCGAGCCTCGCAGCGGCGAATTGTTAGATTTTTTTGGCGGTTTGCTAGACTTGGAAGCGCGCCAAATTCGAGTTTTGCACGCTAACAGTTTTATTGAAGATCCGACGCGAATTTATCGGGCTGTGAGGTTTGCGGTGCGGTTGGGATTTGCGATCGAGCCGCAAACTGAAGAATACATCCGCCACGCTACCGAAAGCGGGATTTATTACCGTATTCAAGGGGAAAACGGCCGAGCTCCGGCTTTGGAAACTCGCCTCAAAAGTGAATTGAGATACATTTTGCAAGCTCCTTACTGGAAGCTTGCTCTGCAAATGCTGGGAGATTTGCAGGCTTTGCGCTGCATTCATCCTACTTTGGAGTTGGATCGCCAGTTGTGGCGGCGGCTGCGTTTGCTCGATCGATGTTTGAATGGAAGGAAGAAGGAAGAGGGAAGAAGGAAGAAGGAAGAGGGAAGAGGGAAGAAGGAAGAAGGAAGAGGAAATAAGGCAGCAACTATTACCGATTCCCGATTACCAATTACCAATTCCCAATTCCCAGTTATCAATTCCCGATTACCAATTACCAATTCCCAATTCCCAGTTATAAATATTCCTGATTGGCTGATGCGGCTGGAAGTTTTGATCGCTTATTTAGCACCAGAATATCGGGGTAAAGTAGCTGCCAATCTTTTGTTACCGGCAGACAGCATTAAACGCCTGCAACATTTGGAAGCTGGAAATAACCAGCTAGCAGAGGGTTTGCCGAAGTGCGAGTTACCGAGTCAATTGGTGTTTATGTTGAGGAATTATGAGTTACCTCTGTTAATTGCGATCGCCCTCCAAAGTCCCCGCAGTATCCGCCGTCAGATTTGGGAATATCTCACCAAATGGGCGAATGTCGAGCCGCCTTTAAACGGTAACGACTTGAAAGCTTTGGGTTACAAGCCCGGGCCAGCATTTAAACGGATGTTAGATGACTTGTTGGCGGCTTCGCTGGATGGTCATTTGGGCGATCGGGCTACTGCGATCTCTTTCTTAGCACAACATTATCCTCAATCTTAGCAGTTTAGGAATGAAAATTTAATAACTTAAGCGATTGCTCGTTACTTTCGCTCTGCGAAAGTAATGCAGATAGGCGAGGAAGAGCCTCCTTTGATATCGCAACTTACAGGAGAGAAGACTGTAGGAGGTGCTTTGACTCGTTTTACTCGTTACTTTCGCTCTGCGAAAGTAATGCAGATAGGCGAGGAAGAGCCTCTCTTTTCATTGCCGATCGCTGGAAACAGAGGAGTGTGGCAGAGGTTTAATTTATTAAATTTTCGTTCCTCAGTGTTAATCCGCTTAAAATCTGCGGTTAACCGGCTCGATCGCATATTTATGCAAGTCAAGCCTAATTTATAACTTACGAAAAAAACGGTTTCTTAGAAAATCCTTGCTCGCGCGAGAGATAGTTGATGAAAAAGCCGGGTTTTTGCCCTCGCCTGCGTTGATAAGTGTAATTGACTAACTGATTGCTGGCGCACCCTGCGGAATTTTGATACGTTAAATCAATTAAATATCGTACAATGTTCGTGGCTGAACTTCTTCCTGCACAAGCAGAACAAAAATTATTGATATTTCAAAAATGTACGTAAAAAAACAGCGTCCTCCTGCTTTAATGGCAATTATCATTTACAAAGCATTTGTCGCATCCCTCTTGACAGTAACTTCAATAGCTTTGCTTTTTGCGCTAAAAAATCATCAACTTTTAGAGAATTTCTCGGAATCTTATTTATTAGAAACCAAATTAAAAATAATTGAAATATTCCTAGATAAAATTCTTCTTGTCAAATCTAAAACCTTACTTTTTAGCGGACTGGCTGCCGGAGTTTATGCAATTTTGACGGTGCTTGAAGTCGTTGGATTGTGGTACGAAAAAGGTTGGGGAACAATCTTAGTATTAGTGCTGGTAGGAATCAGTATCCCGCCAGAAATATATGAATTATTTCATGGTTTCACCGTACTTAAATTATCCGTATTTGTTGCAAATTTAGCCGTGCTGTGGTATCTGCTGCACCATTTGCCGAAGCACGGTAAGGGAGATTAAAGTTCAATACGCTTGAGTCCTAGGGTGCGTCGCTATTAAAAATCCCTAAAAAAAATCGACAATCTAGTAGCGCCGCACCTGTGCCATTGCGGTTCGACCAAACAACCCTGTTTGTAATACCAATTTTCAAAACTCTTGCAACATTATTCGTAGGGTGCGTCGCCATCAACAATCCCTAAAATTAATCGACAATCTGGCGGCGACGCACCTTACCATCGCGAGTTGATGAAACAAGCCGAACACTTGTTTTGTTGCACTACTTTTGATAAATGGTATAAGGTGCGTCGCTATGAGATTGTCGATTTTTATGCGAGGGATTAAAGAATGGCGACGCACCCTACGACTAATGCTTATTTGTAACCACCTACTGATTAGCGCATAAAATTATCATCATACACTTTCTGGGTACTCATAACGGCTCTCCTGATTTTGAGGTTATAACCCAGCCTGATCAATTCTCAATCCATTGCCCTATAAGGCTTTCAATTCAATCTTTTGATGAAGCTATCAGCAACCCCCCACTTTTTCACCAAAAGTCCAGGAGAACCCTCATAACCAAGCTCTGTAGCTAGAGGATTTACGACATTATTTAATATTTTCAGTTCTCCTGGCGAGGCCTGACGCTTTGTGCTGTTTATAACTTTTTCAAGGGTGCTTTTATTGAGCTTCAGTTCCAAAAAGCTTTCTAAAGCAGAAAAATCAAAATTTTCATCACATAAATCTTCATACTTGATGAGCATCCCATTTACTTTATGACTATCTGTGATGTATCCTTGCAGTAATGTTTGCCAGTGCAAACCAAATTGCTCTGGTGTGTATACAGGCTCATTAGGCCATTTTTTGTACCAGTAAAATCCCTGATAAGAAGCATAAGCATTGTAAGGATTCCTATACAAAAAAAGAAATTTTGCCTTGGGAAACAGCCATTTTAGGTAAATAGCATGATCGATAGTTAGCCTCACTTCTTTTAGCCCCCATCGCAAAATACCTCTTTCTTTTGCAGGCTTCTCAAAAAACTCGATCAGGAATGCAATATGAGATTCAAGTAAACAATTAATATCGGGATAAAGATTGGCAATCCATTCACCTGCTAAGTTAGAAACTGAAGTGGTCTCACTAACAACTTCATCGATCAACCATTCAGCAGCAGGATAAGTATCAGTAATTGCTTTGATGGGGCTAGACAAATGGTCTATTAATCCTGCACGGCCGTAGGGTTCACCCCATACGATAATAGAACCAGACGACATGACTAGCCTTTGCAAAAGGGTTGAACCTGACCTCCACCCAGCAGAAAATATAAATACTGGGCTGGAACTACAATTGCTTTTAACATCAGGCCATCTTTGGGAAAAATTATTAATAGCTTCCTCAAGTGTGGGAACTATTCTCAGGTCTTCTTCATGTCTTTTTTTAAATTCCATACTTATGATTAGTTGCTTTTATAGTGTCTGACGATCGTTCAGATTTAGTTACATTTGTTTCGTCAACCGTAGCTTAAGCTTATCTGAAATTGGTATTACTTTTTTATTTTTGTAAATATGACGCACTTCCATATCATAACAGTGCCTATAAGTCAAATAAAAACCTAAATCTTTATATAAGCCTGCGAGTCGTAAAGATTTGATAAAGCAAAGAGGGGTTATACCCCCCAGGAGTTATACTGATGTGATATAGATGCACCCTGATGGCTTTCCCGTTCCACAAGAGCGGGATTTTTATTGGCAAAGTGGGGCGTTAAGTTTCACAAGACCTACTACAGATCGAATGTGGGGATGCAAAGATTAAAGAGGTTGCAGAGTTCCAGCTAAAACAAGGGCGCAGATCGCCCTGCGACCTAAACTCTGCGAAATCCCCCAAAAGCGGTAGCATAGTTTGGGAAACGGCATCAACAAAAGATGAACTTAGCGCCAGCAACAGTCCTGCAACAAGGCAAATACAGAGTTAACGCGACTTTAGGCATA
>JBBSNU010000220.1:0-7643 GCA_038260455.1 Chroococcales cyanobacterium
CGACCATAATGCAGCGATCAATATCAAAAACAGGGCGGTGGGTCAACCCGTTCTTAAAGCCAAGAGCCTCCTCAGCAGTAGCCGGATTGTCTTGGAAGCCCACACTATAATCGTTTCGATTTAGTGCTGGGAGTTGTCACGGTCGTGCCAAATTTCGCCAGCGTCCACCGCCTCGGTCGATTTTAGATGTTAGATTCTTCGACTTCGCTCAGAACAAGTTTTAGATTTTAGATTTACTTGCAGACGAGTGAATCTAAGGAGCCGGAACTAAAGTTTAAAGTTTTGGGCTGCTGGCGACAGGAGTCTTCAAGCAAGTATCTGTTGTGTTAATTATTTGCCTGTATTTTTCGGATCGTGCCAAATTTCGCCAGCATCCACCGCCGCCCAACGGCTTTTTTCATCCCAATTTTTTTGATGAAAGCCGATCGCGCATTTAAACCTCAGCCGCCAAAATTGTTGATTGCTTAGAATAGATAGAATGCAAATTGATTCCTTTGGGGATGGATGGCTTTAATGACTGTAGCTGGCGATCGCTTGACAAATTTTCCTGACTCCTCACCGGCGGCCGGAGCTACTTCGGGGATCGGTTGGGAGTGGCAGAACTCCCAAGGTTTGCCTTATCTGACTTGTAGCTTGCTCTCTCGATGGTCTCACGGCTTTTTTACTCGCGATGTCTCGCCCCAAGGCCCGATCGAGCTGACGGAAATTCTCGAACCAGGAGCCAAGGTTTACCGCCTTCAGCAGGTACACGGCAATGCGGTACTCAAAACCGGTCAGTTGTCCCCGGTTGTGCCTCCGGTTTCGGAAACCGCAGCTCAAAGCTATGTTGAGGCTGATGGGTTGGTGGCAGAGCTCGATGGTGAGGCGCTTTGGGTTTGCTCGGCCGACTGCGTACCAGTGCTGATTGCTGACGATCGCACCGGACTGGTTGCGGCCGTTCACGCCGGTTGGCGCGGCACTGCTGCTAAGATATTACCAGAGGCGATCGATCGACTTGTGGCCGTCGGCAGTCAACTAGAAAATCTCAAGATTGCTATGGGGCCGGCGATCTCTGGAGAGGTTTACCAGGTATCTGTGGAAGTTGCCGCGTCTCTGTTAGCCGCGATTTCTCCCCAGAGTGCTTTTACTGCGACAGCAGACGGCATTCTAGAGTTTTTGCACCAACTGCCAGAATCTCCTGTACTAGCAGATCCAGAACCGGGAAAAGTACGCTTGGATGTTCGCCTCTGCAATGTTCTGCAATTGCAGAAATTGGGAATCGATCTTTCTCAAGTGGCGATCGCTCCTTTCTGTACTTATTCTGACTCGGCTCGCTTTTTTTCCTACCGCCGCGATCGACTAAAAAAAATCCAGTGGTCGGGAATTGTCAGCGCCTGCGGGACAAATCCCCGTTGAAAGCCTTCGGCAACAGGTAAAATTGTAGACGGCTAAGCTAAGGTAAAAACAAAAATCTTTAGGTTCATAATTTTTTATTTCCTGTTGCCCAATGCCTTCTACCTTCCTAATGTTTGCTGGTTTCTGTCTCAAAGCACTAAAAACTACCAGCAAAACTTTTGGGAAAGCGGCGCGGCTTTCCTCTCTTGTTAAAATTTCACTATTAACGAGAGCCTTCAGCGGGTTATTAAATAAATTTAATGACCGAGCACTGGTGGATAAAAAATGCTTAGCGACCGCAAGGTTAACCATCATTGGTGTCAACAACCAAGTCAAGTGCAGTACAGTACAGATCTACTATCTGAAGATTAAAACCTAGAACCTCCCCTGGCCCCCGACTATTCGGGAGGACAAGAAGCGCTCTTGCATCAACCGCTACTCCCATTCTTAATGGGGATGAGCAGGGGATCGAGACTCCGCTATAAACGAGAGAAACAAAGGTTTTTAAACTTAAATTGACACCAATGGTTTACGATATCATCCTACACTTTCAAACCACGGCGGTTAACACCGCCCGCTCGCATCCCTCTCAGGTCTAAAGACGCTGAGTTTTCCGCATACTAACAAGTTTTATGAGTGAGCCAACTCCCTATCAACTGCTTGAAGTCGATGAAGATGCTTCCTTTGATGAAGTGCAAGAGGCCCGCACCCGTCAAGCCGAGCAGCACAGCGGCGACAAGAAACGTTTGGAATCGATCGAAGTTGCTTATGACGCGATTCTCATGGATCGCTTGCGACAGCGACAGGAAGGTAAAATTAAAGTGCCCGAAGGCATCCGCTTTCCCGATCGGCTGACTCCCAAACCAGCCAGCTTTACTCCGTCTACTCCGTCGGGAAGTCCTGCTTGGTTGCAGCGGCTAATCGATACTCCTAGTCGATCGGACATTTTGTTGCCGGCTGGCGTGTACGTAGCGTTGGGCGGACTGAGTATTTATCCGGCGGCTAATGATTCTTTACTACAGTTGACTCTGGCTCTTGGAGTCGGCTCTTGTCTTTATTTTATTAATCGCAAGGAACAAAAATTTGGTCGGGCCGTGCTGCTGACTGTGGTTGGCTTGGTTGTAGGCTTGGTGCTGGGAGGTATTTTAGGCCCTTTGCTCAGTACAGCATTTATCTCAACAGAGAAACTTATTGCTTTGTTTACTTTTTTAAGTCTGTGGCTCGTCAGCAGTTTTTTGCGATAGTCAACAGTCAGCAGTCCTTGGTCATTAGTCAGCAGTCAGCAGTCATTAGTCATTAGTCAACTAATAACTGTGGAATTAAAACCTCGCAAAAATAACGTCAGCTAACAATTAATGACTAATAACTAATGACCAATGACTAATGACTAATTTTTGCTACCTAAAATCATCTCAACTGCTTCGCTCAAATTATTAGCAATAAAATCGGGTTGGTGCATTTCTAATTGGGTGCGATCGCGAATTCCGCACAAAACACCAATTACCTTGACACCGTGCGTTTTTGCTGCTACAATATCCGCCTCGGTATCCCCCACCATCCAAAAATCAGAAGCCGGTGGCAGTTCGGCCAGAGCTCTGGCCATCAGCAGGGGCTTATCTTTCACATCCCCGGTTTTGACGTAATCGTTGGGGAGGCAATAGCGGCGGTTTTCTGGGAAAAAATGCCCTAAATTGCAGCGGGTGAAGGCTTCGTCTAGTTCCCTGACGCGGCGCATGGTCATCACAGTTAAGTCTACTCCAGCGCGCTGCAACTTCTCTAAGGTTTCTACGGCACCCCGAGCGGGTCGATCGTACATCAGGAAAGGGAGAGTGTGGACAGTTTGACGGCGTTTCAGGGCAAAATCGACAGCTTGATCTGCGTCTAATCCTGAGAGGAGGGCGATTTCGGTTTCAGGAACCCGCGCCCGTTTCATGTCCCAAAACTCCGCTTTCGGGAGTTCGCGCACTGCTTGACCCTCACGCTGAGTCTCGGCCAGACACTGCTGGTAAACTCGGTAATAGCGATCGGACACGTCCATAATCGGCCCGTCAAAGTCAGTAATAAGTCTCAGCATTTAGCAGAATATTTTCCAGTTTTTATACAAATTGTTCGATATTATATCACTTCAAGGTAACAGGTTATTTACAAAACTTGACACCAATACCCAGGGGAGGTAAAGTGTAGAATAATGGCGCTAATTAAAGGCAACAGTTGAATTAAACTGTACCCATTCTCAACTCTAACGGTTGTTAGCAATATCGGGAAATTTACAATTAAAAAGTGCAGCACAAATAATGCCAACCGCTTATTTAATTAATCAATCTAGCCCTTAACCGCTTAATTCAGGCTGAGCTTAAATGCTTGTGCAAAACATTTGCTATAACTCATATTCGGCTAGCGTTGTCAAAAAGAAAAAAGTTGTTAAAAATGACAATTAAATAACTGTTGCTCGTCTGCTGTCAAAAGTTAAAACTCGCATATAAATAGCTTCCGGCTTAGATCCTGTCCGGTCAATTCACAACAATAAGATTTGGTTCGTAGTGCGGACTTTAGTCCGCAACCCAAGAGCGGACTGAAGTCCGCACTACGAACCTTTTTTGTTATGGTAATCGATCGGGCATAATATTACGCATCCAGCGCGTATTTATCGATCGTTGCGAGGGAAAGCAAAGTAAGTCTTGGACGCACGGGTAGTGAGAAACCGGGTTTTTTTACAAAAATATTTCCTTCCGGCCCGCAGTAACGTTAAAAAACCAGGTTTCTTTGGCTGTGATACGTCCAGCACTAAAAGCTTTCACAAACCTCAGACATCTCCAATAATTCTTGTGCAATAGGCTAAGAGCCTGCTCGCTTACAGACTGTGAAAAAAAATCTATTGATTTATCCTAACAGTTGCATCAGCCAAAAAGCCGTCAAACAAAAACTAACTTTACCTACTAACCTTTGACCTTAATGTTATACAAAAAGAAAATCCTGCCACCATTAACTTTAGAGATATGCCCCAGAAGTATTAACAATCTTCTAGACAAACTGTTATCCTTGCGTCGCATTGAATTCCTCGCAGTCGATCGAGAACTGAAAATTCAAGAAACATCCTTAAACGTGCAAGAGTTTGCCGACATTCCTCATGGAGTCGAAAAAGGCAAAGATGTGCGCGACAGTTTTCCCGAACTGATCGGAATTGAAGAATTGCTAGACGATATTCTAGAACAACGACAGCCAAGTTTCCAATTAAAATCAGTAACCAGAGTTTTAAAAAATGGATCTTGTTTGCATCTAGATTTGTATGTTTTTGGTCATAAAGAACAGCTTAAGCCTGAGAGATTAATTATTTTTTGCGAAGACGTAACAGACAATGCCTCTATTCAGCAAAGTATGGTTAAAGCAGCCAACGAAAACAGTATTAAAGTCGATTACTTGGCTACCGCTCGCGATTATATTGATAAAATCCTTAACTCGCTCAACGATATTTTATTGGTGACAACGGGGTCGGGAAAAATTAAAAAAGTAAATAAAGCTACCGAAATATTATTTGGA
Organism: Chroococcales cyanobacterium; assembly: GCA_038260455.1. Taxonomy (GTDB): domain Bacteria; phylum Cyanobacteriota; class Cyanobacteriia; order Cyanobacteriales; family Microcoleaceae; genus Microcoleus. The sequence goes on from JBBSNU010000220.1 coordinate 4,912, forward strand.
TATACCGAATCAGAATTAATCGGTAAACCGATCTCGATGATTACCGATGATGGGGAATTATTGCGTCAAATTAGCCAGCTACCTCCTGAACTGAAAACAGAATCTTGGCATCAAGTAAAAGTAGCTTGTACAACTAAAAACAGTTCAAAGCTGACAGTTGCTTTTTCCTGCTCTACTATCGAGACAAGCATAGACAGCAAGCACTATGACAACAAAACTATACAAGATTTTGTCTGTGTGGGCAGGGATATCACCGAAGAACAGCGGATAAAAAAACGTCAAGCAGCACAGTATGCAGTAGCTCGAATCATGTCAGAATCTGGTTCTTTAGAGAGCGCCACTCCGAAAATTTTGCAAGCTATTTGTGAAAGTTTGGGATGGGATGTCGGCGAGCTTTGGACGCCTGTGGATGAAAAAGAGATTAAATTTGATGCGGAAAATAGTCGCGACCAAATACCTTTTTTGTTCGCTGCACCAGATAATATTATTGAAGATATCCCTTTTTTATTGCGAGTGGGAGTTTGGCGCAGGGGGACTGAAGTTGGGGAGTTTGTGGAAAATTGCCAGCAGATTAACCTAGAGCCTGGTGCGGGTTTACCGGGAATAGTTTGGAACACTGGTTTTCCGCAATGGATTACGGATATTCTCAAAGATCGCAATTTCGTGCGATCGCACTTAGCAGCCAAAGCAGGATTGCAATCGGCTTTCGGTTTCCCGATTCGCGCCAGCGGTCAAGTGGTAGGGGTAATGACTTTTTTCTGCCGGGAAAAACAGCCTCCAGATGAAGATTTGCTTCAGATGATGGCTGCTGTCGGTTCTCAATTAGGGCAGTTTGTCAAGCGCAAATATGCGGAGAAAGAACTGCAAGAAGCTGAAGCTTCAATCCGATTTTTGTACGAGCAAGAAAAGCGGCAAAGCGAAGAATTAGCTCAGCAAAACTTAGCATTAGAACAGGCGAAATTAGAGTTAGAAGCTGCTAACCAAACATTGCAGGAACTCGCATCTCTGGACGGTTTGACTCAGATTGCTAACCGCCGCAGTTTTGACAAAGCATTACAATCGGAGTGGCAGCGGATGGCTAGAGAGAAAGCGCCACTGTCTTTGATTTTGCTGGATATCGATTTTTTCAAACTTTACAACGATCGCTACGGGCATCAAAGAGGCGACGAATGTCTCAAAAAAGTGGCTGAAATTTTAGACAAAAATGCTCACCGGGGAGGCGATTTAGCAGCCCGCTACGGTGGCGAAGAATTTGCGGTAATTTTGTCCGGGACTGATGTCAGGGGAGCCCTGCGGGTAGCTGAATTAATTCGCAGGGATTTGAATGCTATGGCAATTCCCCACGAAGCTTCAAAGGTAAGTAAGTTTGTGACTATCAGTATCGGAGTCACTAATGTTGTGCCTGCTGTCGGTCGATCGATTGAGGGGTTAATTGGAGAAGCCGATCGCGCGCTCTATCAAGCTAAACTAGAAGGGCGCGATCGTATAGTTTGCTTAGAATACAATCAAGAATTTCAGAGCGGGAAAGGAGTATTTTCTGATGATTGTGAGAGAAGCTAAAATCGCTGACGCACCTGCAATTGCCCGAGTTAATCTAGACACTTGGCGCACAGCTTACCGAAAATTTTTACCAGCAGATTACCTAGCGCAACTGTCATATCAAAAACGAGAAAGCAATTGGCAAGAAATCCTGTCAAACGTCAAAAAAACTGGGGATTTTGTCTGCGTTGCTGAGAATGAATCGGGACAAATTGTGGGTTTTGCTGCCGGCGGTTGCGAACGTACTGGCAAATATGCTTATCAAGGAGAATTATTTGCTATCTATATTTTGGAGGAATATCAGCGTCAGGGAATCGGACAGCAACTTGTGAGAAAAGTTGCCACAAAATTGGCAGAATTAAATTTAAATTCGATGTTGGTTTGGGTACTGGGAGACAATTCTGCCTGGAAGTTTTATGAATTTTTGGGAGGTCAAAAAGTGGACGAACACCAAACACATAAAGCAGGAGTTGCTGTCAAGGAAATTGCCTACGGGTGGAATGATATCGCAGTGCTGACAAACAAGCCTGCATGACCCCAAAATTGGCATTTTGATCAATCATCAATTAAACTTCCCCTCTTCATTTGTTCCCGTTCAATTGCCTCAAACAAAGCTCGAAAATTCCCAGCCCCAAAACCTCCTGCTTGTACCTGTTTTCCGTTAACTAAAGAAACTCGGCGCTCAATAATCTCGAAAAAGAAAGTCGGTTCGTCAAAAATTGGCTGGGTAAAGATTTGCAGCAGCATCGCTGCGGGAGTCTCTTCTTGCCAATCTGCCAAAACTTGAGAAGCTGCAATTGCTCGCCAATCAGGGGGCTGATAGTTTTGCCGCTGTTGCAATTCGGAGTAATATGTTGAAGGAACTGGCAGAAAAGGCAAACCGCGCGATCGCAAATCGGTAACAACCCCTACAATATCAGCAGTTTGCAAAGCCATGTGCTGAATTCCCGGCCCCCGATTTGCACTCAAAAACTCTTGAATTTGAGAATTAGCTGATGCCGATTCATTAATCGGGAATTGCACCCCACCTTCAGCGTGCACCATAACTTGACTGCGTAAAGCCGACTTCTCAGTCTGAATGTCAAAATTTTGCTGAGGATCAAAACCTAATATTTTTTGATACCAACTAACAGCACTTGACAAATCGCCCACTTCAACATTTAACACTACATGATCGATCGAAGTAAACAGCG
>JBBSNU010000221.1:0-7638 GCA_038260455.1 Chroococcales cyanobacterium
CCCAGGGCAGAGACTGCCACTACAGGGGTTGAAGCGGACGATCATCACTCGATCGGCTTGCAGAAATTGGCGTACTTCGTTGACAGTCGTTCTGAGCACTTCGCCCAAATCCAGAGACTGGCGGATGTGCTGAGTAATCGTTGCCATCAGCAGTTCCCGTTCGTTTTGCTGCCGCAGCGCTTCTTCTGCCCGCTTGTACTCGGTAATATCTTGAGCGGTGCCGAAAATTTGTTTGGGTTCACCTGAAGCTGTGCGGGCGAACACTTGGTCGCGGCAGCGGAACCAGCGCCATTCGTTCGATCGATGTTTCAGTCGGTACTCCAATTCCAAAATGCTGCTGTCTTGGGCCTTGGCAAATTTTTGCAGGTGCGCGGAAACCTTCTCCAAATCTTCTGGGTACACCAAACTGGAAAACAAAGCCGTTTCCATCTGTAAAATTTCTTGGGGATGGTAGCCGAGCAATTTAAAAGCCTGACCGTTGACGTAGACGTTGCGCTGTTCGGTAAAATCGTAGATGTAGAGCAAATAAGGCGCAGCGTCTGCAATCTGCTGAATGAAATGTTGGCTCTCGCGCAATTCTTCCTCGACCCGCTGGCGCACTTGCACTTCTTCCAAAGCTTGATCCCGCATGGTGCGGTAAGCTTGGATGCGGTGAGTGAGGTCGGTCACGTCTTGAATCACCAACAGGGCGTAAAACGATGGGGAATTGACCCCCGGCCATATTGAGGACGAAGCTGAGGGTGGAGATTCCCTAGACAAAAAAGCATTTGTTGGTGCTCGGGCTCCGAAATTACCGTCTGGTTCCAACTCAAGAGTATGGAGAACCCAGTCTCTAATCTCCTGTTCTTCTATGCCAGCCTCCAAGGCCGGCACAGCATTCACAGTAGTTTGCTGAATTCGCTGCTGGCCGTCTTGCCCAGTTGCCGGAATCAGGTGTTTGTGAATTTGAGAAGAAAAAATTGTTGGCGGGCCTCCTGCAAAGATTTGCTTGAAGCGAGTGGCGTACTTTAACTGACTCAGGTGAGGAAAATGGGTTGTGATCTTTGTTCCCAATATTTGGCTGCGGGGAATTTTAGTCCACTCTTCCAGACAAGTGTTCCAAAACAGCACCACAAAATCGTCTCGCAGCAAGCAGGCGCCGACTGGTACGCTGTCGAGAACCCCAAACTTTTCCTTAATACTTTTGCTCTCCTCAATCATAGACCCCCGGCAAGTTGATTGATAGCAGTCAACAAGGTGTCAAAGGAATTGACATTGAAAATGAGGATGATATCTCCTTCAACGTGGAGTTTTTCAATAATGAAACGGGTCTGGGCTAATAAAACAACTGTATCAGTAGCCAAACCGCCAGATGTCAGCAAAGTAGCGATCGTCCCTTCCATGTAATTGGGAATTGAGTAATTCAGGCGTTGCTGAAGTACGTTGCTAATTGCACCCATGACCCCATTAATGACAATATTTCCCACTTCACTCAGCGTACCAATTTTGACTGAATCCAGGTCGTGAGTTCCGGCTTCTTCCCCGGTCAGCATGGTCACTAGACTGGCTGCACTGTTGGTAGGAAAGACTAACTGGGCAATGCCTCCAAAGGAGCCTGTAAATTTGAGCTGGACGGCGGCGATTTGTTCGCCGTTGAGGTGTTCCTCTAATTGTGCTTGGACGTCGGCGGGAGACAGGATTTGGAGGTAGGGGATTTGCAAGCGAATGGGAGATTCGATCATGTCGTTCAAAATCCCCGCAGCTTGACCGATCCCGATGTTGACCAGTTCTTGCAAAGCATCGAGCTGTCGATCGGTTAATTTCATTGGGTGCTCTCCTCGCTGGGACTGAGAGCTTTTTTGATCCACCCGATCAGTTCGTCTGAGTTGGGCATTTTGTGTATGACTGCCAGCGCTCCGAGGTCCATACACTCAGAACGGGTGGTGGATTGAATGTCTGCGGTAATTACGATGACTGGAATTTTATATCCTCGATCGCGCAGGGCTTGCAGGACTTCTCTACCTTCCATTTCCGGCATCAACAGATCCAAGAGCATACAGTTTGGGGTTTTAGTGGCCAGCAGTTCCAGAGCTTCCGGGCCGCTCGATGCTTCCCAAGTCTCGTATCCTTCTGCTCGCAGGATTTTGCAGATTACCCTGCGAGTCAACCACGAATCTTCGACAACGAGAATTGATGTCACTACGTTCTCCTCCTTCTATTGTTTAGGACTGACTGGCGTTGCAGGTACTGCTTTTATTTTGACAGTAATTTAAACTGCACGGACGGCGCGCGATCGAGCGTTCGGCCGAATTCCTGTTCTTAAAAACTAACGCATTAAGGTATTGAATAGTTGAGTATCTTTTCCTCTGGAAATAAAAAACCCGGTTTCTGAGTGAAACCAGGTTGGCGGGAACTGTATTGCTCCGTGTGAACAGGCGCTCAGTTATAGATTACCAAACGCTTTCTGAGGGACTCTACTCGTCCTTTAGCAGTGGCATTATCTGGATCGCAGGCGAGAGCTTGTTCGTATATTTCCAAGGCTTGAGATATTAATTTTTTGCGCTCGTAAGCGTGACCCAGATTGTTGAGAGATGTAACGTATTCTGGTTGCAACTTCAGGGCTTCTTTGTAATTGCGGATCGCGATGTCGTACTGTTCTTGGCCGAAGTGTGCAAAACCCAGAGCGTTGTAAATAACCGCTGGATTTTCATCGCCTTCTAATTCTTTGGCTTTCAGAGCTTTTTGAAACAGTACGGTCGCCTGCGAATAAAGCTTCTTATCTACATAGATACTTCCTAATTCGTAGTATTCCCGTGCTGTGCCTTTTTCGGTGGTCAGCTTATTTTCTAAGCGTTCCAGAGACATTTCCAGCTTCCGAGTTTTGAGAATTTGGCGGACAATAAACCAGGAACTGCTGCCAAGTATAGCCAGCAGGACTGACAGGTAAACAATCAGCAAATTACTATCCATGTTTTTTTTAAATTAGGTAGGTCTGTGGAGGGTTTTATTTATTTTAATGCGCGAGCAATCTTGAAAATTTGCTGCAACTGTATAAAAAAGACATGGCGATCGAATAGGGCGATCGCGATTGCGGAAAAAGCAAGAATCCAGAAGTAAGAACAAAGAAGGAAAATTAGTCTCAAGTTCCTAAATTTATCAGGAGTTTTCCTTCTCTGGCAGATAGCTAAATCTTTCCTACTTCTGCTTTTTTCCTGCTCAAAACCGATCAAGCTTTCAAGCTCCGGCTCGGTTTGCCATTTCTACCACTTTACCGAAAGTTGCCGGGTCAATGATTGCCATTTGTGCCAGCATTTTGCGGTTGATTTCGATATTAGCCTTTCTCATGTTGCCGATCAGCTTGCTGTAGCTCGTACCGTGTAGGCGAGATGCGGCATTGATCCGAGCAATCCACAGGCGGCGGAAATCGCGCTTGCGTTTTTTGCGATCGCGATAACTGTTACGCAGGGCCTGCATCACCCGCTGGTTAGCTGTGCGGAACTGTTTCGACTGTGCGCCTCGGAAACCCTTGGCCAACTTGAGAATTTTTTTGCGGCGCGCTCTGGCGACATTACCGCGTTTTACCCGTGTCATTTTTAATTTCCGTTAAACTTTACAAGTATGGAAGCATTAACCGGACGTTAGCGTCGTTGGTCTCATCAATGACGACCAGCTTAGATAGACGGCGTTTGCGAGCTGAACTTTTGTGTTGCAGCAAGTGGCTTTTGTAGGCTTTGCGGCGTACAATTTTACCGGTGCCGGTCGCTCTAAAGCGCTTTGCGGCTGCTTTGCGAGTTTTGAGTTTTGGCATGAGCTGGTGTTATTTGGACACAAGCTTCAACCGTATCACGTTTGTGCTACTTTCTGCAAGAGGGATTTGTGGCGATATGTCAGGATGGGCGATCGACTGGCTCTTGACTGTGTGGATGGGCGATCGGTTACGATCTGGGCATAGAGTTTGAGTGGGATGAGTCAAAAGCAGCAGCTAACCTAAAGAAGCACGGTGTCAGCTTTGAAGAAGCCAAGACCGTGTTTGATAATGTGCTGGCAGTTATTTTTGATGATGAAGCTCACTCAGTGGGTGAGAGGCGAGAGATTATTATTGGACACTCCCGAAACAATCGCTTGCTGTTGATTTCTTTCGCCGAACGTTCTAATACCATTCGCATTATCACTGCCCGTTTAGCCACTCGAAGGGAGCGTGAAGATTATGAGCAAAATGCCTTTTGAGGAGTCACAAAATTCAAAGGAAGAACTTCTAGCTGAGTACCAATTTGATTATAAAAAGGCAAAGCCCAACCGCTTTGCTGCTCAAAGTGGAAAGCAACTGCTAAAAGTTGTGGTTTTAGATGAAGATGTAGCTCAAGTTTTTACCACATCAGAGTCCGTTAATAAGGTGCTAAGGGCACTAATGGAGTCAATGCCACAACTTACCGACAGCGACACAGCCTAACAACCCCAGTGCAGCGGACTTGAGATACTAACTGTTGGATGCGATATTGGCTAACTTAGATGTTGTCTTGTATGAACACATTTCACTTTTTCAGCCCTCAGCCTCCAGATTTACTGTCTCTCACTATTGAAGGTGAGCGGCTACGATTAGTTGCTATCTCTGATGAATTTGAACAGGATATATTTCAAGAGTTCACCAGTGAAATTACACTCTATATGTTTCCATCACCTGCTGAAGATATTGAGGGAACACGCAACTTCGTAGTCAAAAGTAGGCGCAGTATGCAAGCTGGTAATAACTTAGGGTTCACCATTTTATCCAAAAAAAAAGGAGAGTTTCTTGGCTGCTGCGGTCTTCATGGCGAAGGTAAAGTCAGAACACCAGAACTTGGCATTTGGCTTAAGAAGAGTGCCCACGGAAGTGGTTATGGTCGAGAAGCTATTGAAACACTGGTTAACTGGTCGCGGAATAATATAGATTTCGACTACTTCATTTATCCAGTCGATCGTAAAAACATAGCAAGTTCTAAAATCCCTGAATCTTTGGGTGGTGAGATTGTGGATGAGTTGAAGGTTGAAACTCCGAATGGCAAAATCTTAGATGAGGTAATTTACAAGATTGAAAGAGTGAATAGTATCATCTCCTGATTATCGCAATCTTTGTGCCGATTGGCTGATTTAGATTATCTTTGATATTAGCGATTTTACACTGCGAAAGGTTAAGCAAAACTTCGGATTGACATCTGTTGAAGGCGGGCGCTTTTTGCCCGAAGTTGAGCCGATCGCACCTAGTGCCATTTTAGCAGGTTTGTTGGAAGATACAGTGCCTTGGGCGATCGCAGTAGGCACAGAAAAAGCCAAATCCGAAGTAATTATCGCCCCCGCACTTTTAGAAGTAAAACGCCTGCTAAACCGCCAAGTCAGCGTATTTTCCGGCACTAATTTTACAGTCGATATCGCGGCGGGATTAAATGGAGTTTGCGATTTTTTAATTAGCCGCTCTCCCGAACAATTTGAAATCGAAGCACCGGCGGTTATGTTGGTAGAAGCCAAGCGAGATAATATCAACAGCGGTTTAGGGCAGTGCATTGCCGAAATGGTGGCGGCTCAAAGATTTAACGAAACTAACAATAACTCAATTTCGACTATTTACGGTTCAGTAACCAGCGGTACTGCTTGGCGATTTCTCAAATTGGAAGGGCAAACCGTTACTATTGATGTTAGAGATTATCCATTTCCACCAGTCGAGATTATTTTGGGGATGCTTGTCTGGATGGTGCAAGATGGTTAATCAGCGCTGCTCTCGGTACAAGCGGAGTGCGTGAGATCCGGCAGCAGTTGCTTGCAATTCTCTAATTACTGATGCCATCTCGATCGGCAATTCCTCAATTTTAAACACCAAAACCGGATGTTCCGGAGGCTGCAAAACCGCAGCAGCTAGCGCGGCAAAAGTCAAGTCAGCCGCCGATAATCGATCGCCCGCTAAATAAGGGCGATCGTCTGCTAATCTTTGATTCACTGTCTCAAAAACTTGTCGAATCCCTTGCAGCGAAATGGCGGCTGACTCTGCTGTAATATTGTAGACTTGTCGCACTTTGGCGCTAATAAACGGAAAAGCTATTTCAAATCCAAGTCGCTCAAACAGAGGCGTCCCCTTGCACCAAGCTTTTCGCATTGTTTCGCGATCGCTCGATCGATAAAAATATGCCCAGGTGCGAATATCTACCCCCAATCTCGCATCAAATAACTCTTCCAATTCTTCAACTTCTCGGCGCAATTCAGGCTCTGTTGGATATAAGTGAAAACCTGATGAACTTATTGTATCGAGATAATGCAAAATATCTGTTGAATCTGTAAAATTGCCAGATTTTGTAACTAAAACTGGAACGCTGCTACCTCCGTATTTGCGGGTAGCCGAGCTGTGAAAGGCTGGTACGTGTTTTTCTTCAATGTATGGAATTTTTAGCAAGTCTAGCGCCCAGCGAACTTTTTCGCAGTAGTGGCTGATTGGAATAGTGATGAGTCGGAGTCGATCGGAATTGACGACTGTTGAGTGATTCTGAGGATTATCTGCATATTTTGACATGAATTTGTCCTTGATTTTCCTGATGGTGAATTGAGGATCACATTTTTTAGACCGAACGGTCTGTTTTGATGTAAAAAAAATTGCTCTAATTCTAAAGTTGATTGTCGAGATAGTCGTGCAAGTGAGCAATCGCTCTTTTGATGTGAATCGGATCTCCGTAAAGTTTGCTCATCATTATCGCCCCCTCCAACGTTGAAATCACAATAGTTGCGACTGCATCAGCTTCGACATTTTCTCGCACCTCACCTTTAGCAATTCCTTTGTCAATAATTTTGCAAATCAAAGCGCGCCAACCGTCCATTGCTATTTGCGCCCGCTGGCGCAAAGCTGGATGAGCGTCATCGCTTTCAACTGCTGTATTTAACAGGGGACAGCCGCCTGGGATTGGAGGATTTTCAGCAAAATTGCTAAATACAGATATGATAGCTTTTAGCCGATCAACTGCATTTTCTTTTCCTTTCAAAGCCCCGATATATTGTTGGCGCATACATTCGGCGGCAAAGTCAAAGGCTTGCAAGGCTAGCTCATCTTTGCTGTGGAAGTGGTTGTAAATTCCTCCTTTTTGCAAGCCTGTAACACGCATGATGTCTGACATAGAAGAACCGGAGTAGCCGTACTGATTGAACAGTGCTGCGGCTTCCCTGAGAATTTTTTCTCTGGTTTCTTGAGCTTTTGACATTGTGAGCAATACTAAGAGACCTATCGGTCTTTTTTGAAGAATAGCAGAGTTAACCATGAATTGCAAGGGGCGATCGCAAATTCAAGAAACTTATATTATGCCCTGTGAATTACCCAGAGTCAAATTGGTTTGATCGTTCGGACTTTAGTCCGCATCCATCAAAGGACTAAAGTCCTCATTACAAACCAATATAGTCGTTCTCTGCGACCATGATATTACACCACAAGTGGAAATTTTTACGTTTAATATCAAAAAAAATAGGCTAGCCATATTTCACAGCGCCTATCTCAATCAAAATTATAAGGGCTCCCCGCAACGCCGTCTTACCTCAGCTTTTGACCTGGTATTTTACCAGGTGGGCACCGTTGGCTCGGACTTAAAGTTTCTGGGTACAAGCCCAGTTTACTGCTGTCCAAACATCTTGATTCCCGAGAGTTAAGAGTTA
>JBBSNU010000222.1:0-7612 GCA_038260455.1 Chroococcales cyanobacterium
GACATATTCCTGTGCGCTGGAGAGATTTTTTGAATCCGTAAGTGACTTAATTCATTTCGTGTCTATTGAGGAGGCAGAAAGATATTATTCTCCATCTTTTGACGATCCAAAGTATCTCCCTTTTGTTTCCTATGAGAATGGTTCTCTAGTCATTGCTGGTTCGGAAACACAGGTTGCAAACTCACCTGTGCTACAACGAGAAGATGGTGACCCTTCTTTATGGTTTCCTAGTTTAACCAACATGATGTTAGCGATCGCCGAGTCTTTAGAAACAGTTGGAACTATAATTCCAGGACTAACTATTGATGATTATGAAACCAATAAATACCGTGAAAAACTTCACAAACAGTGGCAAGTAGTGGAAGCAATAGCTCAAAAGTACGGCTCCCCTAGAGGGATGATTCTTACCAACTAATTCTCTTGATTCAACAGTGTTAATATCGTTTCTAAAAAATCTTGCAACAATCATTAGTATTGGGCGAGGTGCAGCGGAGGGTTTTCACGAGTCTTATTTGTCAGGTGCGTCGCTATTAGATTGTGGCTTTTTATGGGGAATTTAAGGGTGGTGACGCACCCTAAAACTGTTTGCAAAGCGTATTTAGGTGAAAGTTAAATATGGGCATTGGGCATTGGGTAAAGAGTCATTAGTCATTGGTCATTAGTCATTAGTCATTAGTTAGGGGTAATGGGCAGCCCTGTCTGGCGTGTCTGCCCAGCTTGCTTTTTAGTGCCGAAAATGATTGAAATTTGGTAATTTGTAGGGTGGGCCGTAAGCACCGGTTGACTTTGATACCTATCGAAATACGTACTGGTTGACTTTTTCAATGCTTTTTGACGCACCCTACAAGATGAGCCGGTGCGCATTGCGCACCCTACTGTCAACTGTCAACTGTCAACTGTCAACTGTCAACTGTCAACTGACTAATTCCCTATTTGCGATCGCAACTTCCCCGTTTTCAATTCAGTCTCAAAAGCCGTCCGTACCTTTTCCCACTCCGTTTCGGCTTCCAAAAGCCGATCGCGCGCCGTCCTCGCATCAAAAACCTGTTCCCCTCCAGACTCAACCGCCACGCGGCCCATCAACTCCAACTCCTTGCAAACTTCCGAAAAAGACACCGCTCCTAAATTAGCGCTGCTCGACTTCAGCGTGTGAGAAGCCAGCTTCAAACTATCAGCATCGCCCAGAAAAATAGCCTCCTTAATTGTTTCTAACTGCTGCGGTGCATCTAACAAATATATCTTAATCAACTCCCCCAAAAAATCCGGGTCTTCATCATCGTCTAACTCGCGGAGACTTTGCAAAACCTGAAAATTGATCGGCGAATTTGCTCCCGGTTGAACGATCGAATGTCCAGCAGCCTCACTGTCAACTTGCTCAGTAATATGTGAATTTTTCAGTTCAGCAACGGCATCCAATTCATCCCGCTGCAGGGGTTGGCATTTGCCCAGGGCGATCGCTAATTCTTCCCGGCGCACCGGCTTAGTAATATAATCGTCCATGCCTGCTTCCAGACACTTTTCGCGATCGCCCTGCATCGCATTAGCCGTCATCGCAATAATTCTCGGCTTCCGATTAGCAGGCCATTCCTGACAAATGCGGCGCGTCGCTTCCAACCCGTCCATCTCCGGCATCTGCACATCCATCAGCACAACATCGTAAGATTGCCGCTTCAGCGCCTCCAAAACCTCCAACCCATTAGCCGCAATATCTGCCCGATATCCTATCCTGTCGAGCAAATGCGTAGCTACTTTTTGATTCACCACATTATCCTCCGCCAGCAAAATCCGAATCTGAGTAGAATTAGCTGCATCCTGTCCGACAGAATTGCTCGCCACCTGCCTCAAAACCGCAGGTGTCCGCTGCACGCGGTGCTGTTCTTGAGAATTTTCAAAATACTTCAATCCCGAAGTCAAAGTTGCCACATTTGAAACTTCTCCCCTGCCACTTCTGCCGGTAACATATCCAAAAACTTGCAGCAACACATTATAAAACTGAGACTGTTTTAGAGGCTTAGTTAAAAAAGCCGAAAAATGTACTTCTGTAGTTTCAAGCTTTTTCCAGACTTCCGCCTTGCTCAAATAAGTAAACAGCACCAAAGGTAGCGGAACTTTGCGAGGACTTGTAACGATGACATTCGGATTTAGCCCCTCGCCGCTAGACAAATTGCTCAACTCCAATGAACGAATCTTCACAGCCAAAGCCACGCCATCCATATCTGGTAGATTCATCGCCAAAATAGCCAAATCAATCGCCGAGTTTTCTTGGATGATTTTCACAGCCTCAGCACCAGAACTTGCAGCCACGGGTATCATTCCCCAAGCCTCAGCTTGCCGGATCAAAACTTGCCGGTTAATGGCATGATTTTCGACAATCAACAAATGCTTACCCGCCGCAAATTCCGGCAGTTTTTTGGATTCTCGACTTTCATTAGCTTCTGCAATTACCGTGAAATAAAAAATTGAACCAGAACCCGATACCGAGGGCGGATAAAAGCCAGCCGGCGGAATTCCTGCGGTACTTGGTCCGATCGCCGAAACTGCCGGTTGAGACTTAGAACTTGCCGGACAAACCTGACTGACAACCCACATTTTACCACCCATCATATCGCTCAAACGCTGGCTGATAGCCAATCCCAGACCAGTTCCGCCGTACTGTCGAGTTGTGGAAGCATCCACCTGCGAAAAAGCTTTAAACAGGCGATCGATCCTGTCTGGCGGAATGCCAATGCCCGTATCTTGGACAGCAAATTGAATCTCGTACTGTCTGTTACTTGGCAACTGTTCTTGCTTAATTGCTAGCGGTTGCGGAGCTAGAATATTGGTTATTTCCGGCAAACTCTTAGCAGCTACCTGCTCAATTTTCCTAGCCGTACAAGAAACGACAATTTCTCCAGATTCTGTAAATTTAACTGCATTTCCTAGCAGATTTACCAGGATTTGGCGCAGCCTAGTGACATCTCCTAAAATGTTTTTGGGAACAGAATCATCAATAAAATAAGCCAGCTCTAAACCTTTTTCTGATGCTCTCGGAGCCAGCAATTCCAGAGATTCTTCTATGCAGTTTTGCAGGTCAAAGGGGCTACGTTCCAAATCCATTTTGCCCGATTCAATTTTGGAAAAATCGAGAATATCATTAATAATAGTCAGCAAAGCATCGCCGCTGGTGCGAATTGTCTCCACAAAATCTCGCTGTTCTGTAGTTAGTTCCATATCCAGCAGCAAACCAGTCATCCCGATTACCGCATTCATCGGAGTGCGGATTTCGTGACTCATCGTAGCTAAAAATTCGCTCTTAGCTCTGTTAGCAACTTCCGCCGCTTGTCGCGCGTGCTCCAAAGCTTCGTTTTGCTCTGCTAACTGTTGCTGTCGGTGAACTTCTGTTTCTAAAAGTTGGGCTTGAGCTAAGGTAATTCCGACTTGAGCGGCAACATCTTCTAACAGTTCAATTTCGTCGGGAGTCCACTGGCGAGTTGCATCGCACTGGTGCAAAGTAATAATGCCATTCGGTTCGCTTTGATAGGAAGTGCGAACCGCCAACATAGATTTTAATCCGATGCGGCGGCACATCGGCACGGAAGATTCGAGCAAAGGATCGGCAAACACATCGGGAGATGCCAGGGCTATATCTTCAGCGAGCAGTTTTTCTGTGTAGGGGTTGTAAGTGACAGAAAGTTCTAAATCTAAAGCTGATTCGTGACCTGGTTCGAGGTATTCTGCGACGCAAGGAAGGTGCGGATAAGGTTGGGAAAGGTAGGTGTGAATTGTACAGCGATTGACACCGAATACGCGCCCGATTTGGGTGGCGGTAGTCTGAAAAATTTCTTGAGTATCTAAGGTCGATCGCACTTTTTGAGTGATTTGTTTGAGGAGTAAAACGCGCTGGTACTGACGCTGCAAAGTGTGCTCGCGCTCTTCGCGGGCAATTTCCGCGCCGATATAATTGCCCATCAACTTTAACATTTCAAAATTTAACGGTTTCAAAGCTGGTTTAGCGGTGCTCGAAGTAAAGCTCAAAGTGCCAAAAATTCGCCCTTCCACTATTACCTGCGTGCCGACAAAAGCCTCCAACCTGCGGACTGCGTAAGCCGGGTGGTGCTTCCACTGAGTAGTGCCGGCGGATTCGATAGAAATAGGTTCGCTCGATCGCAAAACCTCTCGTTCAAAAGTTCTACTCAAAGCAAAACCGTCTCCTTTGGCAAATCCGAAGGGGAAATTTGACGGTACATAGGCTGCGATGACTTCGTAGCGATCGCCCAAAACCCTGCCCAACAGCCCGATATCCATCCCAAACTGACTGCAACCCATTGCCAGCAACTGAGCAGTGCGCTCCTCAAAAGAGCCTGACGAGCTCACCATTACCTCGTAGAGCGATCGAATTGCTCGCTGGCTTTCCCGCAATTCCTCAACGCCTTCGACACGGTTGCAGACATCGTGCAAAGTCCCTAAAATTCCCGCTATTTCACCTTGGGAATTCAGCCGGACTTGAGCAAATATTTCAACCGAAATAAAGCCAGAATTAGGATGAATGTCTAATTCATTTTTTACCGATTCAGAATTGTACTTAAATCGCAGTTCTTGCCGACAAAATTCCGACTTTCCAGACAGCAAAGACTCCAATAGATTTTCACACTGCGGGCGTTCATCTGGATGAACCCAATCTAAAAAATTAGTTTGCAAACTTTCGGAAACCGAAAAACCAGTAATTTCAGTCCAAGCGTGGTTGAGAAACGTCCAAACTCCCGCCGCATCCATCTGAAAAATTACTGTTGCTTTCAAAGAATTAAATACTTGGAATCGATCGGGATCGCCGCCTTTGAGTTCTAACTGCTTGTTTGGAGTAATATCTGTATGAGTTCCGACCAAGCGCAGCGGTTTGCCTGCAGCGCTCCGCAAAACTTGACCCCGGTTCAGCACCCAGATAGTGCTGCCGTCTTTGCAGTACATCCGATATTCTGCTGCAAAATCCGCTGTCTTTTGTGCGAAGTGCTCTTCTAAAGCTGCCTTTACTCCGTCAATGTCATTTCGGTGGATGCGACTCCACCATTCCGATCGGCGATTCGAGATTTCCCCTGCTTTGTAGCCGAGCATTTCTTGCCACCGCACGGAATAAAAAAACTCATCTGTTTCGAGATTCCAATCCCAAATCCCCTGATTGTTGACAGTAGCGGGGAGATTTTGGGGCTGCACGAAACTGTTTTCTGCAATTTCAGCTTCCTGGTGGCGATTTGCTGCCGGAAGCTGCATTTGGGCGGCGAGTTTTTTGTATTGCGCGTTGCTAGTTTCTAGCTGTCGCTGCAAAGCGATCAAGCTAGAATGCAGAGATTTTGAATCCAGCGCTTGTAAAAGGATAGTTTTAGGATTGACAATCCCGATCGGGTGATTGCTTTCGTTAATGACTAATAATGGTAACTGGTAGTAGTGTTTTTGCAGCAGGGCGACGGCTGTTTCTAGGGTAGAGTGCGATCGTACAAGTGGCGGCGAACTGCTGCAAATCGCTCCTGCTTTAATTTTGTTCGAGTCTCTTCCCAACGCCTGCAACTGCACGATGTCCCGCGAACTTACCACCCCAACCAGTTTGTGCAGGTTGGGATTTGTAAATTTGGAATTTGTAGCACCAGTCGAGTTTGGTTCTGGGGTGTCAGTAATTAATACATAGCTAACATTGTGTCGGAACATCAGTTGCGCCAAATAGCGAACCGAAGAACTAGCAGGAGCGTGAATAATTCGCCCTGCTGCGATTTGAGGAATTTGATAAAGTTTAATTAAACTCGCCGGTAGCTCTAATTTGGGTTGTGAACTTGGCAGCGGCGGAGGGAAAGCGAAGGTGACCGGTGGCGGAGCGCTGGCTTTTGGTGGCGATTTCCCAATTTCTTGTAACAGTTCCACCAAGCTTTGAGAGCTAATTAAACCGACAAGTTCTTCAGCGTCGCTGACGACGGGTAAATGACCGATCTGATTTTTTTCCAGCAGATTTACTAAGGCAAAAAAGTCGGTAATTTCCGATTCTCTGGCTACAGTTACGGTTCTGATCATGATTTGCTCGATCGCAAATCCCCTCAAAGCAGCGCCGATCGAATTTAGCTGTACCACATCTCGCGCCGTAAAAATCCCCAGCACCGTCTGCCCGCCCCCATAGGGAGCTTTTGAGCCGCCCTGATGCAGCCCATTGCTGAAGGCCTTTACCCCACGCGGTAAGCCGTTGTAGAAACCCGACTGTTCCCGCAATTGTGAGGAAGTCCCATTCCCGAGATTTTCCAGTTGAGAATGCTCGCGCGGCTCTACCACGAGGACGTAACTGGCTCCTGTGCTGCTCATCAGCTCGATCGCCTTTTCTACGGGCGTCTGAGGGGTGACGGTGAGGGGATTGCGGTTGATGACCTGACTGAGAGAGGGAATAAACATCAGGGGGCATAAGAGTGATATTTGTTAGAAAAACCCGATCGCGGGCAGCAGCTTGATTGAGAGGCTTTACCCGCGAGGTTTCCAAGCACGCTCAAAGTTTCTGTACCATAAAATTCACCACTACTTCCAGCATCTTGGCATTTAAAATTAATTCTGCGCCAAATCCTGACAATTGACGGGTAATGACAGGTCAGAACCAATGCTATTATCTGCCACAGGGCGGACTTTTAACTGGCTGGCAATTCGTCGCCCAGCCTAACTACTGCGGGTTGACGAGCAAGAATGTCTGCGATTGTCTAGACTGCACCCTACTTTCTCGCCCTCAACGGAACTCTCGCTCAGATTCTGTTTGAGGTAGATACTTATACACTACCAATTTACCAGCGGCCGCAGGGTTGTTACCAGATTCCCAATTAGTAGGTATATAAACTGTGCAATTAGGGGTGGGAGAAGCCAGAGGGAGAGAACGGGAAAGGGGGAGCTTTGAATATATAGCCTTTCTCAAAAAGGTGAGGAGTTGAGATTTTAGATTTTAGATACTTCGGCAACGCCGGCGTACAAGTTTTAGATTTTAGATTGGGGGATTGAGAACTCGATCGGTCAATACCTCATTTTTGGCTCGAACTGCTATAGATTTTAGATTTTAGATTTTAGATTAGGGAATTGGGGAATTGAGGGATTGGGGAATTGAGGGATTGAGGGATTGAGGGAGCGATCGGTCAATACCTCATTTTTGGCTCGAACTGCTATAAAATAAATAATTGCGATAATAACTGACTCTCTTATTATAGCAAATATTAATAATTGCTATAAATTCTCAACTATTAGAAAATTTTATTTTAAATTACGGTCTACTGCAGCGATGTAGCGATCGCACCTGCAGCAGTACCCGATATTTTAATTGCGGCGGCGTTTTGAGCAAAAATTGCGATCGGGCTGTACAACTCAAGGATGAGGGCGATTAAAAAGGCGATCGTCAAATTCCGAATAGTTATCTTTGAGAACACGAGACTAATGACTAATGATTAAATCACCCTTACAAATATAGCAGGTAATCATGAGTCATTAGTCGGGTCTTCTGGGTTTGAGGTGATAATAAAAACTAATTAGAAAAGCAAGCTAATAGTCGAGCTCGAAAATTGTCGAAATTAACAAATCCATAGGCTTGACGCTTAATCACTTTGAGGCGATTGTTGATTCCCTCCATCAC
>JBBSNU010000223.1:0-7610 GCA_038260455.1 Chroococcales cyanobacterium
GCTGGCTGAACCCTACGAGTGGACTCAACCTTATTTAAACAAAACCATCGCGTTTAAAGTTGTTGACAGTCTGGAAATTGCGATCGGCTGGATCAACCGCTACAGCAGCGGCCACGCTGACTCCATCGCCACTGAATCTTACCTAGAAAGTCGCCAATTTGCTCTGGATGTGAACAGCGCCTCTACTTTTATTAATGCCTCGCCTCGGTTTTGGCGCTATCAAAATCGGGGAGATGCGATATTTTTGGGAATGTCCAACCAAAAAGGCTATCGTCGGGGATTGATCGGGCTAGATACGCTGACGACAATTAAAGAAATTGTTCAAGGTAACGGACTATTTTAGTTTAGTTACGTCCTGCGGTTTGGCTGTTGAATTGAATTTAACTTTGTCTAACCGTGGGGCCTTTTTTTGACAAAATTAGATCGTTTGGACATCAGTCCTATCGATCTAATATTAGTTAAATAAAAATAAAATTCCTACTACAAAAAATTTCCTTATAGGCGATCGACTGATATTTGATAGGTACCGACAAAACTGATTTTTTTAGACAGGCATTGCATAAATATTCGATCGATCTGTTAACCGCAGATTTCAAGCGGATAAACACAGATGGACGCAGATAATTCAACCTTGTCTGCGATGGAGTGCAACTCAAGTCTATTATATAAACCAGCCCCCCGCTTATACCAATTTAATAAATATTTGCTATAGATGAAGTTCTAGCCCCCTCAAAACATCGGGGGGTTCTATGTAGCGCTTGTTTGGCAAAATGTTACTACAATTTGGATGCAGCCGCATTTGATATAAATTGTAGAGATAACAGTTGTCAATATCATATTTTTTTTGTTTTAAACTTTATGAAAACACATATAATAAAAAAAGGAAAAATAAGGTGACAAAAAATAGGGGTTATTAGAAAAAATGAATTCAGAAAAAACGCTCATTACTTTAGACGAGACAGTCGATCGCGAAACGCTAATTCACCAATCGGTATATGCTAAAAAGTTGCGTCCGCTTCTCCCGTCAGATGCCTTTGAGCCAGATCCTAGCAAGTTAACAATACTCTTAATCAATCTGGGAATTTTATTGCTGGGATGGGGAATTGCCGACGATCTCGATCGCTGGCCAGTCTATCTTTTATGGCTTTACTTACCCTTAGCCGTAATTATGGGCAATAGTATCATAGTTTTGCTATTTAGCTCCCACGATTTGATGCACGGCAGCGTTCAGAAAAAGTCTCGCCTGACTTATCCGATCGCCTTTTTTGGCCTAAGTATGCTATTGATGTCACCTACTCAGTGGAAAACCCTGCACAACCTCGTACACCACAATACCACAAATTCCTTAGCAGATCCCGATCGCAATTACCTGCAGCAGCAGCCCGACACTTGGGGAAAATGGATACAAAATCAATTTGTACCCTCGGTAGAAGTCAATCCGCTGTGGTTCATTGTCGGGATGGCTGGAGCGTGGGCTGTGCATAATTTCCGCAACGTGTCATCGGTACTGTTATTTAATGATAAATCTGTGGACTACGTGACGGCTGCGTTTACAGTTAGTCCTAAAGATCGATGGACGATCGCCCTAGAATGTTTGGGAATCCTAGGAATTCATCTCAGCATCTTGTTCTACCTCGACTTTAACCCGATTAAAGTTGCTCTTGCCTACATTTTGCCGATCGCGATCGGTCATGCAGGCGCAATGTTTTACATCTATACCAACCACATGGGTTGCCGGATGACCAGCATTAATGACCCGCTGATCAATAGTGTTTCGCTGCGAGTTCCTAAAATATTTGACATCCTGCACTTAAATTTTTCTTACCACACAGAACATCACATTTTCCCCAGCATCAACTCAAACTATTACCCGATGGTGCAAGAATTGTTACAAATTCACTATCCGGGTCGGATGAATTTAATCGATGCTGGCCAAGCTTGGCGGTTACTGATGGAAACCCCCAGACATTACAAAGATGAAGTCACCTTCACTGATTCATCAGGAGAAATGTCCGTAAATTGCAGTATTCTCGAAGAATACAAAGGCTGATTTAGTCATGTTTTAAAAGTAAGGTGCGCCCGCGCACCTTACGGCTGGTAAACGGGAGCATCTCAGTTTTGCATTATAGTGCGAGCACCTAAGCGAGCTCGCGTATTGTACAACTCGCGAGATCTTAAGCTCGCACTATAATAAAAAAAATGCTTTTTGCAAAACTGAGATGCTCCTTGGTCAACAGTAAGGATCGAAAACTTAATAACTTAAGCACCTCCTACAGTTTTCTCTCCTGTAAGTTGCTAGACAAAAGGAGGCTCTTCCTCGCCTATCTACGTTATCAGGAAGATCCTGGTAAGCTGTTGCTCATATAGATTGTGTATGGCGATTGAGGGGGAGAGGGGGAGAAGGGGAGAGGGGGAGAGGATTTGACGATTTTTGATTGTCATCAAAATATACAATTTAAATGCACAACAGCTTAACAAGCAATATCATTTTCGTTTGATTCAGAATTCTATTATTTTAAGTTTTGTAGGGGCGGGTTCGCCTAAATATTTGATAATTATCAACAAATTATAGCAGTTATCACTCTCGATGAGGTATAGATCGATAGATTCCGCAATCCTTCAATCCCCCAATCTAACATCTAAAACTTGTACAGCGAAGCCGAAGTATCTAAAATCTAAAATCTCAACCTGTACCTCACCTTTTTGAGAAAGGCTATACTGAAGAGCGTCAGGTTTTTTGAGTGCGAGCCTACAGCAGACATCTTGCAAAGTCGAAAACTATCTAAAAATTATCTGCGTTTATTTGCGCGTATCTGCCACTATCTGCGGTTTGTCTGTCAATCAAAGATTTATGCAAGAGGTATAGTGGTAATACAGAAAAATGCCGAGAAACCGGGTTTACAGGTAGAGTCGTTGCAATAACAAATGTCTGCGAGATGGCTCACTCATTAGCTAGAGACTCCACATATGCCACAGATTCACTATCTGCCGGACGATCGCGCGATCGAGATAGACGACGACGATATAATTCTGGAAGCTTCCCTGCGTGCAGGGATTCCGCACACCCACGCCTGCGGCGGTAGCGCCCGGTGTTCCACTTGTCGCGTCTTGATTGTCGAAGGTTTAGAATTTTGCTCGCCCCGCAATTCAGCGGAAGAGGAGCTCGCCAAAAAACTGCGTTTAGAGCCGGAAATTAGGCTGGCGTGTCAGACGCAGGTGGCGGGCGGGAAGGTGATTTTGCGCCGGCTGGCGATCGATTCTGAAGACTTGGAATCATTTAACGACGAAATGGCCGGAAATTTGATTTCTGCACCTGTGGGTCAAGAAAAGAAAATTGCCATTTTGTTTGCCGATATTCGAGGGTTTACGGCCTTTGCAGAATCACTGTTACCCTACGATGTAATTTATGTTTTAAATCGCTATTTCCAAAAAATGGGTTATGTAATCAACCGGAATGGCGGGATGATTAATAATTATATGGGCGACGGTTTTATGGCGCTGTTTGGGTTGGAAAACTCAGACAAGGCGGCCGAACAAGCGGTGAGGGCTGGGGTGGAAATGCTGGAGGAATTGGATAAACTAAATCCTTATTTTGAGACTTTATACCGTCACCGATTGCGGATTGGGATTGGGATTCACTGCGGTTTGGTGGTTGTGGGGAATCTGGGGGAGTCGAAAAACCAGACGTTAACAGCGATCGGGGATGCGGTGAATTTTGCCAGCAGGATTGAAGCTGCTAACAAGCAAGTGGGAACAAGTTTGTTGATTTCCCAGGAGACTTATGAGGAAGTCAAAGAATTGGCGCTCGTCGATCGGTGCGTATCAGTTCAAATTCCGGGAAAGAGCGGCGAATATCCGCTGTATGAAGTTGTCGGGATGCCACCGCTGCCGATACAAATCGAGGAGATTTCCGAGGTTGAGAAAAGTTCAATTTTGCAGAATCTTGTCAAGAATTTGCTAGCTTTGTATGCTGCGGTGTACAATTGGATGAGGAAAATTTGGATTCAAATCAGAAAACTATAAAGCAACTTCTGTGAGTTTTGTTATGTCATGGATAATATAAATATTCCTCAGTCAATAGTTCGCATTTTTCTCATGCTCCCGAACGGTCAGATTGCGGCACAACTGCGAGATAATATTCCCGGTATTGCCAGTCAAGGAATGCTTTCAACTTTTGGTGGTGGCGTGGACATTGGAGAAAGTCCACACCAGGCAGCAGTGCGAGAATTGGAGGAAGAAACTTGCCTCAAAATCAATTCTTACAAAATGGATTTTATCACAACTTTTACTCACCAAAAAACTCAAAATAATAGAAAAATTTTACAAAATAATCACCTTTTTTTGGCTATAGTTAGCGATTGTGATCAAATAGAAATCAAAGAAGGTGTGGGTTTGGTAGTTTTGAGAAAAGATGTAGACTTTGAAAAAGTCAACGCGGGGGAAGGTACTCAAATGGCTTGGAAATTGTTGCAGGAATATTTAAAATAAAAAATCACACATTTCCTTTTTCCCGCGATGGGACTGATACCAATTTCATAAAGTAGCGCTAGATATTACCCCCCCCAACCCCCCCGCGAGTTCGGGGTGGCTCAGACTTGATAAATAGCACATCTTTAGAAAAATGGTATGAAAATTTAATAGAGAACTTTTTTACGAGGTTGTAAAATATGAATTCAGATTACCAATCATTACTACAACGAGCGATCGCCATCGCCGCCAAAGCTCATGAGGGGCAGGTTGATAAGGCAGGCAATCCCTATCTCGATCATCCGCTATTTGTGATGGAAAATGTACATTCTATAGAGCAGAAAATCGTAGCGGTTCTACACGATGCGGTAGAAGATTCTGAACTGACACTTGAGCAACTTAGAAGCGAAGGTTTTCCTGAAGTGTTAGTCTCGGCGATCGCGGCTATTACCAAAATAGAAGGAGAAGCTTATGCAGCTTATTTAGAGCGTGTGATTGCCAACCCGATCGCACTGCGAGTCAAAATCGCTGATGTTACTCATAACCTCGATCTGCGCCGCATCGCCAATCCCACAGAAGCAGATTTTCAACGCATGGCAAAATACCAAAAAGTCCTCAGTCAGTTGTGTGCCGCCTTAAAATAATTATTAACCGCAAATATCCGCGTTCATCCGCGTGCATCTGCGGTTAAATAATGTCCCCTTAAGCCATCACCATGCCCCCATCCACATTAAAAACCTGCCCCGTAACATAGGCCGCCGCCGCATCCGCCGCCAAAAACTTCACCATTCCCGCAACTTCCTCAACTTCGCCGTATCTTCCCAGCGGAATGTACTTCAAAATCTCATCAGATTTGACATCTTTTGTCATATCTGTGGTAATAAAACCCGGTGCAACCGCATTTACAGTAATCGCGCGACTTGCCAATTCTTTCGCCACAGTTTTAGTAAACCCAATTACTCCAGCTTTCGCCGCGCTGTAATTAGCTTGTCCGGGATTTCCCATTTGGCCGGCAACCGACGCAATATTAATAATTCGGCCGCTGCGCTGCTTCAACATGATTTTGCTGGCAGCTTTTGTACACAAAAATACGCCCGTGAGATTCAAATCAATCACGGCTTGCCAATCTTCTAGCTTCATCCGCAGCAGCAAAGTATCGCGGGTGATGCCGGCATTGTTCACTAAAATGTCAATCCGTCCCCATTTTTCCATGACTTTACTGATGAGTGAATCCACTTGGTCAGTTTTGGAGACATCTGCTGGGAGGGCGATGGCTTCTGTGCCTGCTGCGATGATTTCTGCTACCACCTCATCGGCAGCAGCGCTGGAATTGGCATAGTTCACGGCGACTTTAGCGCCTTCTGCTGCTAGGGCTAAAGCAACGGCGCGGCCGATTCCTCGCGATGCACCGGTGACGACTGCAACTTTACCCCGCAATCTCTGAAAAGTCTCTGGCAATAATTCCATAATTGTATCCTCGCAATCTACCAGAGAATTTTGCACTAAAATCGAGCCAGAACCAAAAAAATTATTTTGTCTTATGGCAGTTCAAAAACAGTTCAGCAGTTTTGAGGAGTTACTATCGGGCTCTGATTTGCCGGTGTTGGTAGATTTTTACGCTACTTGGTGCGGGCCTTGTCAGATGATGACACCGATTTTGGATCAAGTCAGCGGTCAGACTAAGGATCGGCTGATGGTGGTGAAAATTGATACGGATAAGTACGAGGAGTTGGCGTCGCAGCATCAAATTTATGCTTTGCCGACTTTGGTACTGTTCAAAAATGGTGCTGAGGTCGATCGCATTGAGGGAGTCATCCAAGCGGCGCAGTTGATCGATCGACTACAACCTCACTTGTAACCACAGCCGATTATCTCACACGCGCGGGTGCGTCAGCTAATATCTGATAGATTATGGACAAAATAGTCGTAGCTGACGCACCCTACCTTTGACATACTCAGATCAGATATCTCCATACTTATTCTCAGTAAACTCCCAAGTGGATTCAACGAATTGACCGTTAGGCAATATGATTTGGTGTCCGGCTACATCAGCAGGATCGAACCCGATCGCTCCTGTTAAATCAACTAGGCTCATTTGAGTTTCGTCCCAAATAGCTCCCTCCAGATTAACGTTTTTCAAGTTGCAATTGTCAAATCTGGCATCACTCAAATCAGCCTCTCTCAGAGTAGCTCCTTCTAAATCAACAAAGGTGAAATAAGCCTCTTCCAAACTAGCACCATCCAAATTTACTCCTCTCCAATTAGCATCACTAGAAGAAACACCATACATAGTGGCAAGCATTAGGTTAGCCCCTTCTAATTGG
This sequence comes from Chroococcales cyanobacterium, assembly GCA_038260455.1. GTDB lineage: Bacteria > Cyanobacteriota > Cyanobacteriia > Cyanobacteriales > Microcoleaceae > Microcoleus. The sequence goes on from JBBSNU010000223.1 coordinate 6,792, forward strand.
ACTTCATGTAGACTGCAATCTCCTAAGCAAGCTTTGCTCAAATTCCCTCGACTAAAGTTAGCTCTACGCAAGTTAGCACAAGTTAGATCGATTCCCGACAAATCAGCTCCGCTCAAATCAATACCCTCTAACTCGAAACTCCGAAAATCTCGCTGTCCATTGGCGTATCTTTTGAGTATTTCTTGAGCATTCATAGCTTTATGATGCAAATTGTTTATACTTTCATAATAGCACTGTCACTTTTACTTTATCATTGGAAAGTGATTAAAGAGGCAAGTTATGAACGCAGAAGAACTGCTCAAAAGGTACGCAGCGGGTGAAAGAGATTTTCGTCGGGTTAACCTAGAAGATGCCGAACTAAGAGGCGTAAACTTGAGTGAGGCTGATTTCAGTGAAGCTAACTTGAGTAGTGGCATTCTGAAAGAAAGCAATCTCTGACGTACCATTTTCAGGTCAGCTAAATTGGATTTTGCTGATTAATGTTTCCTGAATGCTGCGTAAATCCTGTTGTTTTTGAAATAGATGTATCCCCTGCCGCTACTTCTTCAAATTTAAAATTCACAACAGTCTATAAACTCTCCGGACCAGTGTTCAATATCACTGATTAGACCAGGGATAAATTCTCCATCTGTCCAAGTAGTATCGTAAAAAAACAGGTCTCCTTCGGTACCCGCAATACAATTTTTAGCTCCTAGAAAGTTACTTCCTATGAAGAGAGAATTGGCTCTTCTGGGTTTGCGGTGTAGAGTGTATAATGTAGGAACTTTATGCTAGAGCGTCGCTCATGGATTTTCATCTTGACGGATTACTCAATTTGCC
>JBBSNU010000224.1:0-7603 GCA_038260455.1 Chroococcales cyanobacterium
CGGGCGCAATCCTTTTGCCACATGGCGGTCTGCTATCCTAGTCTGTAAAAACTAGCTCCTCGGTCGTGACTTTCCTCCAGTCCGGGGGTAGGTTTTAACGTCTTTTACTGACGATTTAGACGATTTAATCGGTTCAGAACCTTAGTATTGGTTGTGATCAATTATTTTGAGCATCCGTACTGCTGTTAAGCTAGATACTTGATTTCTCAAAATTCGCAACTTTCGACTCTTTTGACGAGAGCAGCGCTTGCCAGACATTTGTGCAATTGGTAGATCTGATAGGCAGGATAAATCCTGCCATGCCCTTTCATCCCTGGACTAAAGTCACAGGGTTTTCAGGGTATTTTTTATAATCAACGAGGGACAGCTTAAGATATTTTATAGAGGTAGGGTTGATGAAAAATAGTCCTAAAATAGACCGACAGCGCGAACATCAAGCAAATGAACGCACGTTTCTGGCATGGTTACGAACTTCACTCGCTTTAATTGGTTTTGGGTTTGCGATCGCTCGGTTCAGTTTATTTCTCCGTCAATTTCAAGCTACAGTGACTCAGCAAGAAGTTTCTTCACCTCCCTTCTTCAACTCCGAAACTTTAGGGCTGAGTCTGGTCATTTTTGGGATTGCGGTGATTGCCTTAGCAGCATGGCGTTATAATCGAGTTTTCTGGCAAATTGAGCGAAGTGATTATCGCCCAAATCGTGTGCTCGTTTGGATTCTGACGGGAGTTGTGATGATTTTAGGAACGTTAAGCATTCCCTTGTTGCTGTGGCGAGATCGCGGAAATATAGCTCCCACTTCAACTCCTAAAAACTCTCAATTGTAAGTTCACCCGATCGCTTAGCTAATGTGAAAATAACCCCAACCATATCATTAAGCTTTTGTGGAGCTAGATTGTCTATGGTGTTAGAGAGATGGGGAGAGCATTTGACGATTTTGGCTCTGCTCGTCGAAATATACAAATTAAATGCAGTACAGCTTAGAAACCCCCCTTATTAAGGCGGCTAGAACTTCATATATAGCAATCCTAAATCATTATCTTACCGCGAACATAAATGTGATTTCCCCAAAATCCATCTGTAGGGACACGGCAGTGCCGTGTCCGGGAGACTGCACGTGCCGTGTCCCTACAGAAAATCATTTAGGATTGCTATATAGCAAGTATTTATTAAATTGGTATAATTTTCTGCAAAAGCCGTAAAGCGCAGCTATCCTGTAGGGAATCGCTCTTTAATCCAATCGAGTAAAATAGGATTGACCAATTCCGGCGCTTCATCTTGCGGGCAGTGTCCCACTCCCTCCAAAGGAATAAACTTTTCTACAGCCGGAAACTTTGCCAATTCTTGCCCCAGGGCGATCGGCTCCCAAGGGTCATTTGCGCCCCACAAAATCAAAGCCGGACAGCTCAAACGCGGCAACAAATCCTCCGGTAACGGGCCTTGAGAATAGCTGATAAATGCCACAAATACATCCACAGCGCCACTGTCTCGCGCTGGTTTTAACAAGATTTCTACAAGTTCGTCGGTGACAGCTTCCGGTTGGTGATAGGCTTGCAAAAGCACTTTTTTGACTGTTGTTGGCGTTGCTAATTGTTTAAAAAATAATTGACTAATCCACTTGACATTTAAAACTTTTTGTGCGATTGGCGCTCCAAAACTGCGATACCAAGGCAATTCGGCGCGCTTGCGATCGTGCAACAAGCGCAGGGAACAATTGAGTAAAATTACGCCAGAAGCAATATCGGGAAAATCAACGGCGGCTTGCATAATTGCCACACAGCCGATCGAATTTCCCACCAAAAAAGCAGGCCCGCCCGCAACTTCCCGACAAAAATCAGCAATCAACTCTCCCCAAGTTTCAAAAGTATAATCAATCTCAAGCTTGGGCGCGGGCTTAGCAGAACCGCCAAAACCGATAAGATCGATCGCGTAACAGCGACAACTAGCAGCCAAAACCGGCAAATTCTTGCGCCAGTGGCCCCAAGAAGCGCCGAAACCGTGGACAAACACCACCGCAGGGCCCTCAGTTCCCGCAGCCTGGTAACAAATCGGAAAGCCTTTCCACATCCAGGTTTGAGGTGCTGCAAGTGTTGACATAGCGGGAGTAGAAGATGTCATAAAAGTGAAAATTAAAGAGTTAGGAAGGACTGAAGTCCTTACTACAAACCGTATCGTAATTCGAGGCAACCACTAAAACATAAATCGCAAACCTTCCCTCTTCCCTTCTCCCTCTCTGCGCCCTCTGCGCCCTCTGCGGTTAAATCCTCTTTCTTCTTCCTTTGCACTACGAGCCGATACTATGCCACCATTAAAGATGCTGAATTTTTTGCCTTATTGAAATTTCCCCTATGCCAACGATCATTTCCACTGCTGTCGTGCCCTTTCTCGGTTCCGAAATTGTACCCGACTACGACACAGCCAAAGTAGTAATCTTGCCAATTCCCTACGAAGCAACCACCACCTACCGCCGGGGGTGCGAAAACGGGCCCGCCAAACTGCTAGAAGCTTCACACCAACTTGAGTGCTACGACGAAGAACTAGATTCCGAAGTTTGCTACGATGTCGGCATTTATACCGCATTGCCGATCGCCGATACCCGCAACCAGCAACCAGTTTCATCCTCAGAAATGCTGCGAGTCACGCAAGAAACCGTACACCAGCTAGTTACCGAAAATAAGTTTGTGATCTCCCTCGGAGGCGAACACAGCATCACCGCCGGCATTGTCGAAGGCTATCGCCAAGGATACCCAGATGAACCCTTCACAGTCGTGCAAATCGACGCCCACGGCGACTTGCGCCACGAATACGAAGGTTCGATTCACAACCACGCCTGCGTGATGCGACGGATTGTAGATATGGGCTTACCGACACTGCAAATCGGGATTCGCGCTATCTGCAAGGAAGAAGCCGACTTGATTAAAGCCAAACAGCTAAACGTGATTCGAGCTCGGGAAATTGCTACTCAACCGGATTGGGCCGATCGCGCAATTGCCAGCATAACAACCAAACGAGTATTTTTGACGATCGACCTAGACGGCATCGATCCGACATTAATTCCGGGGGTTGGCACACCCGAACCGGGCGGGTTAAATTGGTATTCGCTCACCGGATTTTTGCGGCGCGTCTTCGAGTCCTACGAAGTAATCGGCTGTGACATCATGGAATTAGCACCTCTTGTAGATTCTGTCGTCTCAGAATTTACCGCCGCCAAATTAACCTACAAACTTATTGGATATCAAGCGGCGGCTCAAGGTTGGCTAAAGCAAAACGACGAATAAATCGCGAATTATTAATCAAAATAAGCTGTTGACCAGGTTAGAATTAAGCGAAAACGCAAAAACAGCCTATTTTATTTTTGCTGAAACTTTCATCTTTCACGATCGCAAATACTGCTCTTAACCTCCTGAAAACATGAGTTTACCAATCGAAACAACGGGTACTCCCATTAATGGCTACGCTCCCGATTTTGAACTGCCGGGAGTTGACGCAGAAGTTCACCATTTAGCTCGCTATTTAGAAAAATTTCGGGCAATCGGGGTAGTATTTATCTGCAACCATTGCCCTTACGTGAAGTTGTATATCGATCGCCTGAAAGAACTTCAAGCAGCTTTTCAAGATCGAGATGTTACCTTAATCGGGATTAATGCTAATGATGCCAATCAGCATCCCGATGAGAGTTTTGAGAATATGAAAACTTTTGCGGCCAACAATCAACTCAACTTCCCGTACATTCGAGATGTTGCTCAAGATGTGGCTGAAAGTTTTGGGGCTTCTAAAACACCGGAAGTTTTTTTGTTAGACCGAGACGGCAGATTGCGCTATAAAGGTTTAATTGATGATAACGCGGACGATGCAGCAGCAGTACAGGTTTTTTATCTGCGAAGTGCGATCGACCAATTGCTCAAAGACGAACCGGTAGAACCTTCTACTACAGAGGCGATCGGTTGTTCTGTCAAATGGCGAGAATAGGGATAACACCTGAAATCCGTAGGGACACGGCACTGCCGTGTCCCTACCACACTATTATTTAACGAACCGCGAAGACGCAAAGAGCGCGAAGGAAGAAAAAGAGGAAGATAGTTTTGTAGCAGTTTTGATATAATTCAAAATCAAAGATTAAAAACTATTTCCCATGAACCTAAAAAGAAAACGTATTCTCAACTTGATTATCGCAGCCATTGCGACGCTGGTACTGCTGATTAGTTGGAACTTATTTCAGAATGTTTCCCCAGCCACAGCACAGCAGCGTACCTCTTTAACTGTATCCGCTGCTATCAGTCTTTCGCCAGCCTTAACAGAAATCAAAACTGTATATCAAAGCAGCAATCCCAATACTACTATTACTTATAATTTTGGTGCTTCCGGCGCTCTAGAGCAGCAAATTCAGCAAGGAGCTCCGGTAGATATATTTTTCAGCGCCGCAACTAAACAAATGGATGGTTTGCAGAAAGCTAATTTGCTGCTGAATGAGACGCGCCGCAATTTGCTGACAAATCGCCTGGTTTTGATTGTTCCTAAAAATGGCGCTGCTTTGAGCGATTTTAAACAGTTGACAGAGGCGAAAATCAAGAAAATTGCGATCGGCGAACCGAAAAGCGTACCGGCCGGACAATACGCTCAGGAAATGCTAACTAAGCTAGGATTGTGGCAGCAAATTAAGCCAAAATTAGTGCTAGGAAATAACGTCCGCCAAGTGCTGACATTCGTCGAAAGCGGTAACGTTGATGCTGGAATAGTTTACACGACTGATGCCAAAGCATCCGACAAAGTAACTGTGCGACTAACGGCTGCCGAAAACTTGCACTCGCCCATTGTTTATCCGCTAGCAGTTATCAAAAACAGCCGCAATCCTGCTGCAGCCAAAGCCTTTGTTGAGTTTTTAGCGGGCGATCGGGCTAAAATAGTATTTCAGAAATACGGATTCGGTACAGCTCGTTAATTATTTGTAAAAATTGTAGGGATTGAGAAACCCTTCTTCTTCTCTTCCTTCGTGTCCTTCGCGTCTTCGCGGTTCGTTAAAAAAAATCTCATTCAAAAATTATCTAAAACTGCGATAGTTCATCCCAAATATGGAATTCGACTTATCTCCGTTATGGATATCCCTAAAATCATCAGCCATCGCCACATTCTTTACCTTTTTTCTGGGAATAGCTGCCGCCCGATGGATGCTTTCAACCCGCATCAAAGGTAAAGCGTTGATTGAAGGCATTTTCATCTCTCCTTTGGTTTTGCCGCCCACGGTAGTCGGATTTTTGCTGCTGCTGCTGTTTGGTAGAAATGGCGCGATCGGTCAATTTCTCCTAAAATTTGATTTAACTATAATTTTTACTTGGCAAGCCGCCGTAATTACTGCCACAGTCGTATCATTTCCCCTGATGTACAAAACTGCTTTGGGGGCTTTTGAGCAAATTGATGCCAATCTTCTCAATGCAGCCCGCACTTTGGGCGCTTCGGAAGGGACGGTTTTTTGGCGGATTATGTTGCCGCTAGCGTGGCCGGGAATTATAGCAGGAACTATTCTCGCATTTGCCCGCGCTTTGGGTGAATTCGGCGCGACGCTGATGTTAGCTGGGAATATTCCCGGACAAACTCAAACTATCCCGATGGCAATTTATTTTGCTGTGGAATCTGGGGATATGAGGCAAGCTGCTATTTGGGTTTTGATTATTCTCAGTCTTGCCTTGAGCGTGTTAACTTTGGTTAATTACTGGACTTATTTACCGAGAATTTCGTCCAAGCCAAATCCTAACTATAAACGGCAATCTAATCTAGCTCAATTTGCCTCTAACATTACCATAAAACCCCCAATAAAACAACGGAAAGGCGGACTGCTTTTAAATATTTTTAAACCTCTTTCTGGCTTTGCCTTGGATGTCGGTTTTGATATCGGCCCGGAAGTTTTGGGAATTTTGGGCGCGTCGGGTTCCGGCAAAAGCATGACTCTGCGCTGCATCGCGGGTTTGGACACTCCCAGCAGCGGTAAAATTGCAGTTAACGGTAAGGTTTTATTTGACTCTGCAGAGGGCATTAATTTACCTTCTAAAGACCGCCGTATTGGTTTTTTGTTTCAAAACTATGCTTTGTTTCCTCACCTGAATGTGGCTCAAAATATTGCTTTTGGCTTGCAGCATTTATCTAAAAGCGAGCAAAAAATTCGGGTCAAAGAACAGCTTGTTTCGGTGCAAATGTCGGGAATGGAAAACCGCTATCCCCACGAACTTTCTGGTGGCCAGCAGCAGCGGGTGGCTTTGGCGAGGGCGATCGCCCCTTCTCCCGATTTACTGCTGTTAGACGAACCGTTTTCGGCTTTGGACACGCACTTGCGGAGTCAACTGGAACGGGAGTTAATGCAGGTTCTGGCTAATTATCGGGGAATTACTTTGTTTGTCAGTCACAATTTAGAGGAAGTTTACCGGGTGTGCAAAAATCTGTTGGTGTTGGCTGAGGGAAGGGCGATCGCCTTTGATAGCAAACAGAACATTTTCGATCGCCCGCGCAACTTCACCGTCGCGCAGTTGACTGGCTGCAAGAATTTCTGTGCGGCTAAACAGGTTGCTGAAACTGTCGTAGAGGCGATCGACTGGGGCTGCACTTTGACTGTAGTCGAACCAATTCCCAAATCTTTAGTTTCTGTCGGAATTCGGGCTCATCAAATCAGTTTTGTTAACGGGTGCGATCGCGAAAATACTATTGCTTGTTGGATCGCCTCAACAGTAGAAACTCCCCACCGAGTGACATTATATCTCAAATTACACTCGCCTCCCCATGATTCCCAAGATTATCACTTGCAAGCTGAAGTTTTCAAGGAAAAGTGGCGGGCTATCAAGGACAATTCTTTTCCCTGGTATGTTCATTTGGAGCCAATTAGGTTAATATTAATGGAAGCATGAGTTAACCCGCAACAGTCAACAGTTAACAGTTAACAGTCAACAGTCAACAGTCAACAGTTAACAGTTAACAGTCAACAGTTAACAGTCAACAGTCAACAGTCAACAGTCAACAGTCAACAGTCAACAATTAACAACATTAAACCATGACAGACAAAGTACAAAAAACCGACGCCGAATGGCAACAGCAACTAACGCCAGAACAGTTCAAAGTCACCCGAAAAAAGGGAACAGAAAGAGCTTTTAGCGGCGAATATCACGACAACAAAAAGCCCGGACTTTATAAGTGCATTTGCTGCGGTACAGAGCTATTTGAATCGGAAACAAAATACGATTCCGGTACCGGTTGGCCGAGTTTCTACGCTCCCATAAAAGAAGAAAATGTCAGGAATGAGTCGGATAACGCCTTGTTCATGCGCCGCACGGAGGTACTGTGTGCCGTTTGTGACTCTCATCTCGGTCACGTATTCAACGATGGGCCCAAACCCACCGGTCAGCGTTACTGCATGAATTCTGCTGCTCTTGATTTCGTCCCCAAAGATTAAATTAATACCAATTTCATAAAGTAGCGCTAGATATTACCCCCCCAACCCCCCCCTTAGTAAGGCTACCGTGTACACACAAGTGGATTATGAGCTAGTTTCCACCCCAAAAAGATGGATTCAAATAGCCGGAGTCCGTGAACCAGGGTAGGCATTCCCGGAGGTCTCTGAGAACTA
>JBBSNU010000225.1:0-7590 GCA_038260455.1 Chroococcales cyanobacterium
AAGAATAGCTGTTGCCATTTTAGATTTTAGATTTTAGATTTTAGATCGCCAAAAAATCATAGAGTCTCCGTATTTTACCGGATGTATTTTAGACTAAATTGTTGTAGAGGATAGCAACTTATCAATGCCATACTTGCCGATCGCCGATTGGCGAATCAAACATTAAGCCTCATATTTATTATTGCTGTTATTTATTTTTACTTTCGATGACCCGCCGATGTCAAGTTTTTGGTCTACATAAATTTTGTCGCCGACAGCGATTGCGCGTAGAGCATTATCTCAATTGCGAGTATCATTTGCCGCCAGCGCTACCAAATCTCGTGATTAATGCCAAATCAAAAAAACCCGATTTTTTATTAAGAAAACCGAGTTTGGGCGATCGAGCCTGATTTGAGCGTTAATTGCGATCGGCTACTATTCTCGACAAAATACCAAACAATCAAACACTTTCCCAGAACCTAATTCTGTAGGGTGCGCACTGCGCACCGCAGCCTATAAGAATACCAGGCGGTTTCAAGCGCCGTCTTATCTTATTTTTAAACCCTCGCAATTCAAACTTTCGCGAGTAGTAGTTCTACTATAAGAATTCCAACTATCCAACTCCGTCGAACTCCGGTGACAAAGCATCGCCCTCACCCCCTCATCTAGTCCTCGAACCCCAGTAAAATCCGCACCTTCAATGCTAGTAACATGATCGAAACTAGCATTAGTCAAATCAGCAGCTCGAAAATCAACACCCTGCAATTCCGCGCCATTGAACCGCGCATCCCGCAAGCAAGCACCAGTCAAAAAAGCCCTACGCAAATTAGCGCCACTCAAACCCACACCTTGCAGATTAGCACCAGTCAAATCAGCCCCGCTCAAATAAGCGCCCAACAAATTAGCACCCCTCAAATCCACAAACCGCAAATTAGCTGTATTCAAAAAAGCCCCAGTCAAAATAGCTCCCGGCCCCACAGCGCCGCAATTTTTGAATCTAAAACCCGACGGCCAAATTGTCAGCGAATCGTAGATAGCAACTTGCAATTTCGAGCCGCTCAAATCAGCCTCGCTAAAATTAGCATTCTGCAAAGAAGCCCTACACAAACAACTGTTTTGTAAAGCAGCCGACTGCAAAATCGCCCCTTGCAAATTAGCACCCCGCAAATCCGCCTCAACCAGATTAGCACCGCTCAAATCAGCACCGCACAGGTTAACACCAATCAAACTAGCACCCGTGAGGTTAGCACCGCCGAGGTTAGCACCGCTCAAATCGCGATCGTACAAATCAACCCCGCTCAAATCAACCCCCGCCAAACTCTGTCCCGACTTCACAGCAGCCTGTAAACTCTCCCAATCGAAATTTGTGCGATCGATCGTTAAATTAACCATTTCTTTAAAAAAAATACCTCAATCCAACTGATTATACCTTGACCAGAACCCCTCCCGACATCCCTCACGCCATTTTCGATTTTTGATTTTCAATTTGCGATTGCGAATGATTTACCGAATGTCGGTTAAAAGCACAAGCCAGCAGTTGTCTTCTTTTCGGATGCTGGAATTACTAAACTTTACAATCAAACATTCTCAAATTTAGTAAAATCTAGAAAACCGAATTGCCAAAAAATCAGCAGAGGTCACAAACACCATGAAAATCAAACCGCCGATGACAATGATGGACTTCTTTCGCAAAAGCGAAGGAACCTGGTTTTCGCAGCGTTCAGTCCATCACTTCGACGCAGCCGCAGACGAGTCAGGCGAATCAAATCTCATCATTCAAATCATGGAAAAAGACCACCCCAAAATCCAAGAAATTTGCGAAAAGCAAGCAGTAAATCCAGCACTAGCCGTCGGTGGAGCTATATTCATGTGGCAGACAACCCTCGACGCACAAGACAAAGAACCAAACCCAAATTACGCAGCCATTCTAGTAGATATTCCCGATCAAAACAATCCCCAATCAGGAAAATTCCTCCGCAACCAAGGCTATGTAGAAGGAATACCAGTTATCGGGAGATACAATTTTGCAACAGATGGAGTATTGACAATCGACACCGAATATGAAAAAAACCAAGGTCAAGAACGCTGCTGGTTTATCACTGACGATTTCCGGGTGCGCGTCAGCACAGTACGCATGATGAACGGAATCAATCTTATGACTTACAGCTCAGAACGCCGCTGCGTCGCACCCGCAGATTTGCAGCAAATCATTCAACAGCAACAACTCATCACTCATTAGTCATCAGCCATATCATGTCCGACTGAATAATTCTTAAATATTCAAAGATTTGTAGTATTTGTAGGGTGCGTCGCCATTAAAAATCCGTACATCCAATTAACAATCTCAGGGCGACGCACCTTATACCATTTTTCTAAAGATATGCTATAGATGAAGTCTTAGCCCCCCGAACTCGCGGGGGGGTTGGGGGGGTAATATCTAGCGCTACTTTATGAAATTGGTATTACATCATATTTGAGAAAACAAGCCCAAAAATTATCCAATTTTAACCGCCAATTTTTATTTAACAGCGTTCATCAAACCTAGTATAAAAACTACCGTATTTAATCCAGTATTGCTTGAGTTCGTTCTGAGGAACGTGCAAACTCCCCTTAGCTTGATACAAAATCACTTTTCGGTGATTCCCAATCCAAACCTTATTAATCGGATGAACGCAAATAAAAGTTCCTCCCAAACTCTCAATGCACTCTCCAAAACTCTCAATAGTAGGATATTCCAAAGTTTCAAATATAAAAAAATTTCCCGAACAAATCAAATGCCGGCTCCGAATCCAGCACTCCATTTTTTTTCTAGCTACTGGCGGCAACATAAAATCTTAAACATTCAACTTTTCTCATATTACTAATGTGACTGCAGGCACTTCGCTAGCAAAACTTTCGACTTTATCAAACAGCAAAGGCCCTTCAGTCGAACCCCAAACTTGCTCGCCAGTATTAACATCCATCCCTCGGTCTAAACTTGCCCAAGTATGCTCTGTTAATTCCACATCACTGACTAAATAAGTCTCGCATCCCTTGCGATTAATTAAACATTTCTGCCCTGGTTCTACGCTGCCTCGAAACATTTCGCCATCTCTCTTAAATACCATCGAACAGTTATAACGGCGTTCAATACTATCCGGGGTAATCGTCATCAAAATATCTAATTCTCGTCCTGCACCTGCATAAAGCATACCATCTTTGAGGCCGTAATTTTCTATATAAATTTGATTTTCTTGTTCGACAAGTCGGTGAATGCCTTGACGGTAAGGATTCCACACGTCGTAGTCATAAACTTGTTCGGAATAAAAACCGATTCCGCCAAAAAAATCAAAGGGTAAAGGCCGAAACAAAACCCGAATGTGAGCGTAATTTTGCGGATTTGCAATTGATTGCTTTTGGTTGCTGAAATGCCCGGCCATCAAGCTAGCTAGGGCGATAAGTTCACTTGTCATTGGGTAATTTGTAATTGGTGATTGGTAATATCAAATGCGGTAACTACCGAATTATCCCCCAGTGCGAGCGTCCCGCTCGCGTGTATTTATCGCGAGCGGGACGCTCGCACTGCACTCCGCAAATTATTATTCGGATGCAAACAGAAACGATATAATTGTAATTGGTAATTGTCAGGATTTTTTCATTAGCAGTTTCTCATCCAATGACTAATGACTAATGACTAATTAGCGGACAAACAGCGGATTTCTGATGAAAAAGAAGCCGTGGTAACGCCTGTACCGTCGCTTGTTTTGATTAGCGAGACGCGGAAGCGCAAATTGGGAGTACCGAACCAGATGCGCTCTTCTGCTGCGGCTCGATCGTACTCTGTAATTAAAATAAAAGTTCCGTCGTCTGTCAACTCGTAGCGGCCAACGGCAGGCACTGTCTCAGCATACCCGCGATCGCGCAGCAATTTCCCCAAGGACGGATTTTCGGGATTTGGCACTGGTACGAGCACGCAACTGCCTTCTAGTACCTCTTTTTCGTCCCAATCCGACTCGCCCTCCCAACTCATCCGAAAAGGATGAGAAGCAGTAGCAGGATCGATATTGTACGATCGACAAAGCTCAACTACTTCTGCATCGTCGGCATTCAGCGCTACAATGTCAATTCTAGAACGAACTTCCTCAAAGTGACTGAATGCTAAATGGTGAGCGCTGCGTTGCGATCGCCATTTGCCAATTGAACGATCGATAAATTCACTTAACTGCATCTGATAATTGGTAATTGGTAATTTGTAATTGGTAATTGGTAATTGGTAATTGAAACAGGACTTAAGCAGAACCTGTATTTGTAGGGTGCGCAATGCGCACCTTACCACTATTGGGAATCGGGAATCGGGAATTTGGAATCAAAATTTACAATGTAAAACCTTCTTCCTTCTTCCGTCTTCCTTCTTCCTTCTTCCTTCAAATGAATCTAACCAACCTCAGTAATGCTGAGGATTCTTCCCCCACTCTTATTGATATACTGAATGTTCTGAGACAACTGGCTGTAACCCACTTCATAAGTTACATTGCTCACCTTTCTCCGAGAGCCACTACCCTTGACAGCCGAGATCCGAAAACGCTTACCAGTATTGCTGTAAGCACCGGAACCGCTAACAGGAGCTTTGATTTTTGTGCCCATATTAGCAGCTACATCGGTAATCAACTTTGCCTTATTGCTGGCATCGCTAGTAGCATCGCCACGGTACAAAGCAAACATCCGATTGAAACCAACATTTTTGTTGCCAACTTGGCTGCGAGTGCTGCGGGCATTGGGAACAGTATTTTCGCCAAAACTTGAATTGTACTCGTTGCTATCGAGATAAGAGTCAATTTCAGCGTCGTATCCTTGCTCGTTATAAGTAATAACGTGCTGGGAAATTTCCGATTGATCGGCAGGCGCGCGGCCCAACAAATGCTTAGAATTGAGTTCGATAAACCGATAGGGGGAACTCGACTCAAAAAATAGCGATCGATACAAATCCGATTTTGCTACCAAGTTCACAAAACCCTTAACGGTGATATCGCCATTTCGCAACAGCGATTCAGCACTGGTTAGTCGATCGCACTCCATCAAGTGTGCGTTACCCAAGACTTGTTTGTAAACAGCCCGAATCACTGTTTGCAAATCATCTTCTGTAGCATTTGCTCGCAGTTCCACCGGTGTCGATTCCACAGCCCATAAAGACATTTGATTTTCTCCTTATTTTGAATCAATTTGGTAGTTGGTAATTGGTAATTGGTAATTGGTAATTCAGGAGTTACGCAAAAAGTTTTTTGACGCGCTACTTGTACTGGTAAGGTGCGCAGTGCGCACCCTACATAATTACTGGAGATGTCTAATGCCCGATGCCCGATGCCCGATGCCCAATTCCCCAATTACCAAATTTCAGTGATGCTGACAATTCTGCCGCTCGTGCGATTAATCCGCTGAATTTGGGGAGTCATCCTGTTACCAGGAACAATATATTCCACTGTGCTGCGGCGGCGAGGCTGATTGTATTTAGCACCTTGCACCACAATCTTAAACATCTTTTCAGTCGCGTCGGCATAACCGCTACGGCCTCCAGACATCGGCGGTACAATCTTGCTGGTGCTGTTAGTTGCCACAGCATAAGTTAGCTGAGAATCCTTATTTGTGTCAGTTTCGGCAGGGCCGCGGAACAGAGCAAAAATCCGGTTGTAGCCTACTTGTTTTTGACCGACTTGGCTGACAGCAGCGCGGTAGAAAGGTACGGTATTTTCGCCAAAGTTTTCTTGATATTCTTGGCTGTCAAGATAAGAATCAATTTCTGCGTCGTAACCGTGATCGTTGTACCGGCGAACGTGCTCGGAAATCTCGGCTTGATCTTGAGGAGCTCTACCTAACAAATGTTTAAAGTTGAGTTCTACAAACCGATAGGGAGAAGCTGTTTCAAAAAAACGGGCGCGATACATTTCAGATTTGGCGATCGCCCGCACGAAGTCGCGCACCGAAATGCTACGATCGCACAACTGAGATTCTGCACTCGTCAAACGCTCGCTTTCCATCACGTAAGCGTTGCCCAAAACCTGCCGGTAGGCTGCCCGAATCACGACTTGCAACTCTTCCAAACCGCTCGCCGGCCACAGCTCAACTGGTGCGCCCGAAAAAGCTTCAATTCCGAATTTTACTGCTGGTGCTGTACTGACCATTTGTACTTTTCCCTTTCCTATTCAGTTGATAAAAACCTTTGAAAATCTGCCTTTCTACTCTGTTAAATTCCCCGAGTAGATTGCATTCAAAATAACTGTAAGGCGCGCACTGCGTACCTTACCCCAATCAGCGTTGCATCCGCAATTAACGTAGGGTTCGCAATACGCACCTTACCCAAACATTTTGCTGTTTCCTAGCTCACAGGTGTGATGCTAGCAATCACGCCACCCATTTGGTGAATCCGCTGGTACTCTTGCGATAATTTGTCAAAAGGTACCAAATAGACTTGGTTGCTGCGACGGAATTTCGAGACGCGGTTGACCACATTCGATCGATAAGCCGTAACTTCGATCCGGTATACCTTGCCTTCTTCGCCAGCCCCGGCTCCGTGACGAGTCCGAGCGCCAACCGGCGAGTCTTGGAACGCCCAGCCGTCGGAACCGCCCGAAGGAGCGATTACAGCTAGGGGCGTTTCTTGAATTACGTGCTTGTACAATTTGGGAGTGTTACCAGCCAAACTGCCCTTCAGGTCGCTGCTGGAAGCACCGCGCAGCAGTTGGAACATATAGGTAAAACCAACCATGTTCTTGCCCGTTTGGGTTTTGTAGCCGCGGTAATACGGTACTATGTCTTCCCCGTAAGCATTTTGGTATTCGTCGCTGTCGATGTAGGCATCGATATCAGCTTCAAAACCGCCTGCATCGAGGATATTGCTGTGATGCTTCGTTTCTTGGTAGCCGTCTGGCGCTCTACCTAACAGGTGCTTGAAAGTAAGCTCCGTATAGCGGTAGCGCGGACAAACGTCAAAAAAGCGCGATCGATAAAGTTCCGATTTCGCTACTTGGCGCACGAACTCGCGGACGCTAATTTCGCCGCGTTTGAGCTGCGATTCGGGAACGACAAGCCGTTCGCTTTCCATTACATAAGCATTGCCCAAAACTTGTCGGTACACTGCTTGAATTACGGTTGCGGCTTCCTCATCCGAGCGTCCGGGCCACAACTGAACGGGGTCTGTGTCTTCAAATAGGGCAACGCCCAATTGAGATGCAGGGCCAAAAGCCATTTAAACTCTCTCCTGGATAGCCACAAGGTTTGCTTAGAAAAATGTATCAAACTTTTACAAAGAAACCGATCGAACTCATAAACTCCCTATCTGCCCTGACAGTAGCAGTTAGCTAGCACGAGTCTGGTTCTCTAAGTTTTCCTTTTTGGACTATACACCGCCCTCAAAACCCTAGAGATGAAGATTTGTAAAGTTTTGTCAACATCTTTGGGCTGCTGAATTAAAATCTTCTCATAAAAAAGACTAGCTTTTAGCAAGCGCCCATTGTGAAAAAAGATTTAACTAGACAGGCGGGAATTCCCCCACCATAGCGGTACTCCGCTTGGTGGTGGGATGAAAGACGAGCGAAGCGACTCACGCCTATCCCACGAAACTCGACATCTTGATTATCG
>JBBSNU010000226.1:0-7584 GCA_038260455.1 Chroococcales cyanobacterium
CCGTAGACTATCTTCCGTTCAAACATCTGCTGCTTTTTATAAAGCCGCAGCAATTCTGGTGGCAACGGCTGCCCGGTAAGCGCTTCTAATACCTCCGTCAACCGCTTACCCGACTTCCGGCTTTCAATTTGAGCTTGCTTCAGTTGGTCGCTGTTGACGTAACCCGACTGAATCATCTTGTTGAGAGCCGGAGTAAAATTGCTCACAGCAACTATCGATATATTGGAGCGAGGCGGGGATGTGCTAGTCATAGAAAAACACTCAATAGGTGGGAAACTCAGTCACAAAGAGTGCTGAGAGGAAAACCAACGCGGGCTTTTAACCCTCGTATACTTTGCTTGTGGATGAGCTATTGTGATTTGATGGCTCAATCCGTATATGTCAAGGGTAAGCTCGTAGTCCGCTCTAACTTTGGTCTACAAATTGACGAGAGTTTGGAGCGAGTTGCCGATGCTTGCCATCAGATATTGTTCGTGGAGTGCCGACGTTGCTTAGTTACCGGATGAACCCGCGAGATACTCTGGTTATAGCCTCGTGGCACATCACTTGGGGATTTGCCCTGGGGTGTGTCGCTTTTGTGCGATCGTGTTATATTCGCAAATTGTTTGGTCAAATGACCGGGCCCTCGCAGGCGCGGTGCGTCTGTACTAGGTTCAAGCTCGGCTATGTGCTTGTTAATGATGATAGCTTTGACTAAGGGGTCGATCGATCTTTTGAGATATATTTTGATTAATTATCTGCGATCGCCCGATCGAAGTCCGATCGCGCCGACTTTGAGCAGCTCTAGTTTTTGGTCGCCAAATACTACTCTAATTATATAGCATTTCTCACTCTCGATGAGGTCTCGATCCCTAAATCTAAAATCTAAAACTTGTTCGCTCGCGAAGCCGAAGTATCTAAAATCTAAAATCTAAAACTTTTTCGCTCGCGAAGTCGAAGTATCTAAAATCTAAACCTGTACGTCATTTTTTTGACAAACACTATACCTTGATATTCCACCTTTGTCACTCAAGCTTTATGGTTCACAAATACCGAAATCAACTAATTAGATATTCCTCGTATTTACAGATTACTAACTCAGGTCACAAGATATAATTTTTATAAGTTTAATCGCTCAAAATTTCAATTTATAAAACTTTAAATGTCTGAAATACAAAATGATTTAAACCAACATTTCAAGCATTTCAACTACAGGTTAATGTCCTTGCTAACTCGCTAAGTCATACAACATCAATAAATAAAATAATATTATGTTATGTCATATCACTTGTTAAATTTATGCTATAAAATAAACTTTGAACCTTTTTTTAAAGTTAACAATTTGTTTAAAATATCGAAAAAAAAGCAATTTTTTTCATACAAAAGATTAATTTAATTGTTTTTTTTTAAGTCGATCGATAGCCTCGAATTGCAAGTATTTATAGTGTGGCAGGAATGTCTCGCAAGTCTTATTTTATAGCCCGGTTCGATATGATAGCGGGCAAACCAGATATTATAGTCCGATCGCGAAAATAGCACTTTTTCAAAAAGGCTTTTAACCAAGGGAGAAATACTCCCTGTTTTTCAATCAAATAACTCACTTCAAATTGAGCATCAAAAAATTAGATTAATTTAGTTGAGTTAGCTGTACTTTCAAGCAAACTTTGAATCGGCAATTTTCCCATTAAAGAGCGATCGCTCGGACGTAACAGCAGAAGCTCTTTCTAAGAAGATATTTTAATTTTATTTTACAATATAATTTTGCGCTACACCAACTTTTGTCGCAGCAGAGAGGGAATATCGCCAAATCAAGAGTTTGAAAGCGACGGAGACAGGCTGAGCTTGGTCTGGTAGCGATGGAAAATCGCCAGGAATGGTATAAATTTAGACTTGACACGCATACTCTAAAAAAAGATTTAAATGCGATCGCATTAATCCCAAATAAAGCTTTAACAAAAGGTTTCTTGCGGGAGCATCTCACTTTTGCGAAAAAGCAATTTCTTTACAGTGCGAGCACCTCAAGAGCTCGCGAGTGTTGGATAGATCGCGAGCGGGGACGATCGCACTATAAAATCAAAACTGAGATGCTCCCTTTCTTGCTGACTCCTGCTATCGATAGAAATATAAACGAAACTTTCAAGATTTTATTGAAAGCTTGGACGTATGTTTCCACAAAGGCGCAAAATATCCTATAAATTAGAGGGTGCCATACAGGGTAAATTCTAGTTCTCTCGATTTACCCGGTTAAGTGTATCTGCTAGAATTGATAGGGTTCTGTCGCGCAGCGCTATTGTCAGGAACTCAGGTCTAAAGACACTGAGCTTGCAAGAGAAATCTCTCGCAAGCTATTCTGACCAGCCAAGCGTCTTAACTGACTACGTTATTTGAGTCATGACACCGGGCGAATGCGAAGCTAGTTCCCCGCTCTGTCGCTTGTGATTAAACAGTTCTAAAGTCACTGGAACAGTGTTGCAAGCCCAACAAGCCCTTATAACATTGGCGAAGCTAACATCACCCCGCATCGGGAGGCTCTAATCGAGCAAACATTATGCGTACAGGGTTGTAAGGTTTGAGATGGTAATTGTCCCATCGAAAGTACACTACAAAAGTACACCTGACTGAACAACTCCAAGGCGGTAATGGAAAGATTCACGGTGGTTAAAACCACCCGCGTTGTTTCCCTCTCAGGGCTAAAGCCACTGAGTTTCCCACTTACCGAGCTTTTTTATGATTGAAGAGGAAAAACAGCAAGATCTAGATCCTGGCTCAACTGGGGAAACCCCAGAGGGTTCGCCAATGGCAAGCGAAACTCCGCCAGCACCAGCAAACTCGAACGAATCTGCCGATTGGGAACTCGAACTTGCTCGAGCTTATCAAAGTGCTCAGGGTGACTCGAAGGCAAACGCCTCTGGGGATACTCTCACCGGCGGTTCCACCAACAGTCCGACTGTAAATGATGGGGCTGAGTCTTGGAAGAGGGAACTCGCCGAGGCGAGAGATGAAAAAGAGGCTTTGAAAACTCAAGTCCAAGCCGCATCCGCTCAAGTAGAAGAGCTAAAAAATCAAAGTCTCCGCCTAGCAGCAGATTTTGAAAACTTCCGCAGGCGCACCCAAAAGGAAAAAGAAGAGTTAGATTTACAGGTAAGATGTGGCACGATTAAGACCATGTTACCCGTAATCGACAATTTCGAGCGCGCTCGATCGCACATCAAGCCCCAAACTGACGGTGAAATGAACATTCACAAAAGCTACCAAAGCGTTTACAAGCATATGGTAGATAGCCTCAAGCAAATCGGGGTTTCTCCGATGCGGCCCGAAGGCGAACAGTTTGACCCCAACTTGCACGAAGCTCTACTGAGCGAACCAAGTGACGAACACGAGGAAGGAACAATCATCCAAGAACTAGAACGCGGCTACATTCTGGGCGATCGCGTCTTGCGACACGCCAAAGTGAAGGTTGCAGCACCTGGGATATCTGTGGTAGCCTCAGATGAAAATCCCGATAGTTCGGAAAGTTAATCGGGATACAACCTACTGCATTCCTCGAAGTCACTAACCCCCGAAGAAAATTCGGGGGCGTGAAGGCGGCAGGCTCACCAACTTCTTAATTCTGGACTAAAAGCGGATTGGCGCTTTTTCAACAAACTCGGAAAAATGTTTTAACCCGCCCAAAAACGGGTACCGTGCCCCCGACTCATACCATTTTCGATTGGTGATTTGCGATAGGGAATGACTGACCTCATAAAAATTGGGAACCAAGGCCGATATTTGAATGTTTTCTTGGAACAGGTATGTGTAGTATCGATTCCCGAATTTTAGAATTTTGTGGGAACTCCCAAATTAATTTGTGGAGTCAATTGTTCAATCTAAAACATAAAATCGATCGGTCTTTAGCTCTGGCCCTAGGACATCAAAGTTTATTTCCTGCAAATCCGGTCGGGTGGTGCTTGTTAAAACAAGCTGAGTCGTTTTTCATCCCCCAACTTGTAGTTGGAGGTTTGCAAACATCCCACAAAGTTTTATGAGGCGCTATGGTAAAAATTATTGGAATTGACTTAGGCACGACTAACAGTTGCGTAGCTGTGTTAGAGGGTGGTAAACCCGTCGTGATCGCCAATTCCGAGGGCGGCCGCACAACTCCGAGCATCGTAGGATTTGGCAAAGGGGGCGATCGTTTAGTCGGTCAACTAGCCAAGCGGCAAGCTGTAACTAATGCTGTAAATACTGTCTACAGCATCAAACGATTTATCGGACGCAGGTGGGACGACACGGAAGAAGAAAGAGCCCGGACTCCCTATACCTGCATCAAAGGCAAAGACGACACCGTTAACGTCCAAATTCGGAACAAGGTTCACACCCCCCAAGAAATCTCGGCAATGGTACTCCAAAAGCTCAAGCAAGATGCTGAAGCTTATTTGGGACAACCTGTTACCAAAGCCGTGATTACAGTGCCAGCTTACTTCACAGACGCTCAGCGGCAAGCTACTAAAGACGCAGGTACGATCGCGGGTTTAGAAGTTCTGCGGATCGTCAACGAACCGACGGCGGCGGCCCTCTCCTACGGGCTCGACAAGCAAAATATCGAACAGAAAATCTTGGTCTTTGACTTGGGCGGCGGTACTTTCGACGTTTCGATCCTGCAACTGGGAGACGGAATTTTTGAAGTCAACGCCACCGCAGGTAACAACCATCTCGGCGGAGATGACTTTGACGACTGCATAGTCCAGTGGCTGGTAGAAGTTTTCCGCACTCAAGAAGGCAGCGACCTCTCAAAAGACAAAATGGCCTTGCAGCGCCTCAGAGAAGCTGCAGAAAAAGCGAAAATTGAACTCTCTCTTTCGCAATCCACCTCCATTAATTTACCCTTCATCTCCTCTGATGAAAAAGGGCCGAAACATTTGGAAATGGATCTTTCTAAATCTCAGTTTGAAAAACTGGTGGGTCATTTGGTACAAGCGACGATCGATCCGGTGACTCAAGCCCTCAAAGACGCAAGCCTGACCCCCAAAGATATAGATAGGATTATTTTAGTCGGAGGCTCAACCCGAATTCCGGCAGTTCAAGAGGCAATTAGCAAGTATTTTGGTGGCGCTTCTCCTGATAGATCCGTGAATCCCGACGAAGCTGTAGCCGTAGGCGCGGCAATTCAAGCCGGAGTGTTGGGCGGCGAAGTCAAAGATTTGCTGCTGCTAGACGTTACGCCCCTCTCCCTGGGGCTCGAAACCCTCGGCGGGGTGTTCACCAAAGTAATCGAGCGCAATACAACTATCCCCACCAGTCGATCGCAAATGTACAGCACGGCGGCGGACGGGCAAACTTCGGTAGAAATTCACGTACTCCAAGGCGAACGCGCATTGGTTAGAGACAATAAAAGTCTCGGCAAATTCCTGCTCAAAGGCCTTCCTGCAGCCCCCCGCGGCGTACCTCAAATCGAAGTTACCTTTGAAATCGATGCCAACGGCATTCTCAAAGTGGCCGCAGAAGACAAGGGAACCGGAAAAGAACAAAGCATCCAAATCTCCAATACAGGAGGATTGAGCGAAACCGAAGTCGAGCGGATGCGCCAAGAAGCCGAACTTTATGCCGAGGAGGACATCAAGCGCGCTCAACTCGCCGAACTCAAAAATCAAGCCGACACCCTGGTCTATAATTGTGGTGTTACTTTGAAAACCAACGCGCAATTGCTCGGCGACGACCTCAAAGTCGCAGCCGAAACAGCAGCAACAGCTTTGAAGGCAGGGATGGCTAACCCTGAAATCACAACCGAGCAACTAACCGAGCAAATCGAAGCTTTCAAGCAACTGCTATACTCGCTCGGGACAGCAGTCTACGAGCAAGCTCGCAGCGCCGCCCCGTCAGGAGTAGATGTTGAAAGCGAGACGATTTCACAACCAACAGAGGTTGCAGTTACCGACGACAGCATTTCGCTGACCCCGGATCTGCTGGTGGCGCTCCAAGCTCCGCCGGAAGCTCCACCGCCACCGGAACGACAGCCGGAACGACAGCCGGAACGACAGCCGGAACCAAAGTCAAAGCGACAGCCGGAACGACAGCCGGAACCAAAGTCAAAGCGACCACCGGAACGACAGCCGGAACCAAAGTCAGAACCAAAACCGCAGGTTCCAGAACCTGAAGTTGATGAGATGAATCCTTTCCTTTAGAGGTCAGTAACTCATCCCTAAAGGGACTGAGCTTGCAAGAGAAATCAAACAAGCTATACTGACCAGTCTAAGTCTTAACTGACTACGTTTTTTGAGTCACGACACCCCGGAATGCGAAGCTAGTTCCTTGCTCTGTCATCTGCAATTAAACAGTTCTAAAGTCACGCTTTACAGTGTTGCAGGTCTAAAAAGCACGCCAAACATTGACTAAGCTAACATTACCCAGAAAGGGAGCAAACCATTATGTGTACAGGATTGTGAGATTTGAAATAGTAATTTTCAAGAGTGAAAGTGCATCACTTTCATCACACCGAATCAAACAATCCCAAGGCGGTAATGCTCAAGGGGATTGAAATCCCCCGTGTCGTTTTCCTCTCAGGGCCGGGGCCGCTGAGTTTCCTACTTACCGAGTTTTTTTATGAAAAGCTAAAAATTAAAAGTTAAAAATTCTCATTGTTAATTGTTGATTTTTAATTTTTAACTAGCGTGAGTGGGAAGTCCCGCGCTCTACCTGTACTCAGGTGAGCGACGGGATGAAAACGAGCCAGAAAACAAATTGAGCGACAGCGAGTCAATTCTATTTGAGCTATGATAGTTTGATCAGTATTTGGTGTTTTCGATAAATGTATAAAGCATATAAATACAGAATCTATCCAACAAGTGAGCAAGAAACCTTGCTTGCAAAGTCTTTTGGCTGTTGCAGATGGTTCTGGAATTATGCCTTAAATCTTTGTCAAGACACATATAAGAATACTGGCAAGGGATTGACTAGAGGGTACATACAAGGCTTGTTGCCCAGTCTCAAAAAAGAATATGAATGGCTAAAAGATCCTTATTCTCAATGCTTACAAGTTGTAGCGTTGAATTTATCGACAGCCTACAAAAACTTTTTTGATCAACGTGCCATGCTCCCAAAATTTAAGTCTAAGCATGGTAGACAGTCAATTAGTTATCCCCAAAATGTCAAGTTTGAAAATGATTACATCAATCTACCTAAGATTGGTTTAGTGCATTGCAAACTGCATAGGATTTTTGATGGAGCTATTAAAACTGTCACAGTATCTCGCAACTCTGACGGTAAATACTTTGTTTCTGTTTTAGTCGATGACGGTAAAGCTCAAGCTGAACCAGTACCAATTGACAAAGCAGTTGGGCTTGATGTTGGATTAACTCACTTTGTGATTACCAGTGATGGTTCAAAGTTTGACAATCCGAGATTTTTTATCAAGCATCAAAGGAACCTAAAACGGAAACAGCAAAAGCTATCCAAGAAAAAGAAAAGTAGCAACAATCGCAATAAAGCCAGATTGAAAGTGGCGAAAGTCCACTCCAAAATTGCCTGGTGTCGCGAAGATTTTCTGCACAAACTATCCCGCAAGGTAGTAAACGAAAACCAAGTTATTGCAGTGGAAAATCTCAACATCAAAGGCATGGTACGGAATCA
>JBBSNU010000227.1:0-7578 GCA_038260455.1 Chroococcales cyanobacterium
CAAGCCGGGATAGAGTTTGAGTGGAAAGCGGGAAATAATTTGAGAACTCGCAAGGTTCGCCCCGCAATTGCCAAGCACCCAAAAACCGGAGAGTTGGTATTTTTCAATCAACTCCCCTTGCACCACATTTCCTGCTTAGATGCAGCAACCCGCGCTTCTTTACTATCTGTTTTTGGAGAAGACAACCTCCCCCGCAATGTCTATTACGGTGACGGAACTCCGATTGAAGATTCGGTGATGGCAGAAATTCAGGCAGTGTACGCAGAAACGGGTGTGAGTTTCCCCTGGCAAACAGGAGACATTCTTATGCTAGATAATATGCTAGCCGCTCACAGTCGCAATCCATTTATAGGGCCGCGAAAAATTGTTGTCGCGATGGGCGAAATGATTGCTGAAACCGAAATTTAATTCCCTATCCGCTTTTTTCCCCCTAGCTATAGTAGGGAACCCAAATCAAGTAGTGTTGTAAAAATTAGAACCATGCAAAAAGTTAATGGATTTCGGCTTTCTCCCCAACAAAAATATCTGTGGTTGTTCCAGCAAGACAGCCCCGCTTATCGCCTTCAAGGTGCTATTTTAATCGAGGGAAATATCCAAATTGATAGCTTAACAAAAGCTTTAGAAAAAGTCAGCGATCGCCACGAAATTCTCCGCACAACCTTTCAGCGAAGACCAGGACTGAAACTTCCCATACAAGTTGTCTCACACCGCAGTTCTGTTTCATGGAATTGGCTTAATTTCAGTGACGCACGTCATCAGGAGCAAGAAGCTAAATTAGAGGATATTTTTCTGCAAGAAAAGAGCGCTTCCTTCAACCTTGAACAAAATCCGGTTTGGCGCTTGTCTTTAATTGCTCTATCATCTGACAGGCATATTTTACTCGTCAGTTTGCCCGCACTGTGCGCCGATACCCAGACACTGAAAAATCTGGTTCGAGAACTCAGCCAGTGCTATGCCACCTGTCTTCGCGGCGAAGAACTTTCCGATGAAGTCGTGCAATATGTTCAATTTTCCGAATGGCAGAATGAATTACTCGAAGATGAGGAAGCGGCGGACGGAAAAGAATACTGGACTGGGCAAGATTTCTCGGCGCTAGCGAGTTTGAGGTTGCCGTTTGAAAAGAAAACGAGTGGCGTACCAGCTCAATTTTATCCTCAATCTTTTGAGGTCAAATTAGAGTTAGCTTTGCTCGATAAACTGGAAGCGATCGCCCTCCAATATAACACCTCACTTTCTGCATTCTTGCTCGCCTGCTGGAAAATCCTGCTCTGGCGGCTGACTGGAAAATCAAATATAACCGTTGGGGTGGCATTCGACGGTCGAAAATACGAAGAACTAGAGCCAGCACTGGGGCTGTTTGCCAAATTTTTACCGCTGTGCAGCCATTTGGCAGAAAACCTTTCCTTCGCGGAAGTCTTGAAGCAGGTTCAGGAGTGCGATCGCGAGGCGTATAAATGGCAGGAATATTTCTGTCGGGAGTATCTGGGCGACTCCTCTGGGTATCCATTTGGTTTTGAGTTTGAGGAACAGCTCGAAAAATATTCGGCTGCGGGCATATCTTTTTCGCTATACAAACAGTATGCGTACTGCGATCGCTTCAAAGTCAAACTCTCTTGTCAGCGCCGGAATGACGCGATCGCTGCCGAGTTTGACTTTGATCCGGCCTTCTTGGGCGAAGAAGCTGTGCGGTGCTTGGCAGAGCAATTTCACGCCTTGGTGCAAAGCGCAGCCAGCAACCCAGAAACCGCAATCGGCGATCTGGAAATGCTGAGCGATCGCGCCCGACATCAATTATTAGTAGAATTCAACAGCACAAAAGCATATTACCAGCTCGATAAGTGCGTTCACCACCTATTTGAGGAACAAGCAGAGCGATCGCCAGAGAAGATTGCTGCCGTTTGTGAAAATCAGCAAATTACCTACGGCGAACTCAACGCCCGCGCTGACAAAATTGCCTATTACTTACAGCAATTAGGCGTCAAGCCAGAGGCGATCGTTGGCATTTGCGTCGAGCGTTCCTTAGAGGCGATCGCGGGAATTCTAGGCATCCTCAAAGCAGGCGGCGCGTACCTGCCCCTCGACCCAGCTATGCCCAAAGAGCGGCTAGCATTGATGTTGCAAAACACTCAGACTCCAGTGCTGTTAACGCAACAGAACCTCCTCGAAAGATTGCCGGAAACTCAGATTAAAATCATCTGTTTAGATGCAGCAATTCCCTCCTGTTCTTCCTCTCTTCGCCTCTCCCCCTCTCCTGAAAATTTAGCTTACGTTATCTATACCTCCGGTTCCACTGGGACACCCAAAGGAGTCGCCATTGAACACCGCCAATTGCTCAATTACCTGCACGGCATTCAGGAAAGATTAAACCTGCCATCTGGTGCCAATTTTGCCACCGTTTCCACCTTCGCCGCCGACTTAGGACACACTGTTATTTTTCCTGCTTTGTGTTCGGGCGGATGCCTGCACATCATCTCTCAGGAACGCGCAACCGATCCAGAAGCTATCGCCACTTACTTTCAGCAGCATTCTATTGACTGTCTTAAAATTGTTCCCTCTCACCTGACAGCTTTGCTGAGCGCTTCTAACCCCGCACAAATCTTACCGAAAAAGCGATTAATTCTCGGCGGTGAGCCTCTGAACTGGCATTTAATTGAAACAATTCAAAAATACAATCCCGACTGCTCGATCTTCAACCACTACGGGCCAACAGAAACCACTGTAGGCGTGTTGACTTATCAGGTAAAAGCGCAAGGCGATCGCATTTCCGAGACAGTTCCTCTCGGTCGCCCCCTACCCAACACGCAGATTTATTTGCTCGATTCGTACTTGCAGCCCGTTCCTCTCGGTGTGCCCGGTGAATTATATATTGGAGGTGCGGGATTGGCTCGCGGCTATCTGCAACAACCCGAACTCACGGCAGAAAAATTCATTCGTCACCCATTCAGTCAGGAGGCGGAAGCTCTACTTTACAAAACTGGCGATTTGGCTCGCTATTTGCCAGACGGAAATATCGAGTTTATCGGTCGCATCGATCGCCAAGTAAAGCTGCGGGGGTTCCGCGTTGAATTAGGAGAAATTGAGGCGGTGCTGTCTGGTCATCCATCTGTAAGCGAGGCGGTCGTTTTGTTTCAGGAAAATCAACCTGGTAACCAACGTTTAGTCGGCTATATTGTCGATCGCTCAAAACTCGGCAGTCAGGACTCAGAACTGATTGAAAGCCTGCGTTCATTCCTCAAAGAAAAGCTGCCTGAATACATGATACCTTCAGCTTTTGTGGTTCTGAAAGCGTTGCCACTTACTCCCAATGGCAAAATAGACCGTCAAGCGCTTCCTGCACCGGAATTAGCAGCCAGTTTGACAGATACGTTTGTAGACCCTCGCACTCCTCTTGAGGAGACTCTTGCCGGAATTTGGAGTGAACTTCTCAGTCTTAAAAAGGTAGGGATTCACGACAACTTCTTTGATTTAGGCGGGCATTCATTACTGATTACTCAGTTGTTAGCCAGAGTGCGAGAATATTTTCAGGTGGAATTGCCTTTGCGCGTTTTGTTTGAAGCTCCTACTGTAGCTGGTTTAGCTGAAAAAATCGAAATGAAACAAGGGGGCAACACATCGGGCGATCGCCCCTCAAATTTCGACCTTAATGCCGAAGCAGTTTTAGATCCTGCTATTTGTGCCAAAACTCTATTTACTTGGTCTACAACTGAACCAAGTGCGATCTTCTTAACTGGAGCGACAGGCTTTTTAGGTACTTTCTTGCTGGAGGAACTTTTACAAAAAACACAAGCAGATATTTATTGCTTAGTCCGTGCTGATAATGCCGATTCAGCTAAAAAGAAAATCCAAAACAGCTTGGAATCTTACGAACTCTGGCAGGAATCTTTTAGTTCTAGAATTATCCCAATTGTCGGAGAACTATCTAAACCGCTATTCGGGCTTTCCTCAGAGCAATTTCAAGCATTGGCAAATCAGATAGATATCATTTATCACAATGGCGCATTAGTTAACTTTGTTTATGCTTACTCTGCCCTCAAACCTGCCAACGTTTTAGGAACTCAGGAAATTTTACGTTTGGCGAGTCAAAGCAAAATTAAACCAGTGCATTTTGTTTCTACGATTAACGCGGTTTCTCCTGCTAAAGGTGATGGAGTTAAAATCGTTCGCGAAAACGATTGCATCAATCCTGATGAAGTCATGGAATCAGGCTATGTCGAGAGTAAATGGGTAGCGGAAAAGTTAATTAATATTGCAGGCGAGCGCGGAATTCCTGTCTCTATTTATCGCCCAGGGCGTATCGTTTGGCACAGCCAAACCGGAGTTGGCAATACTAGCGACAAAACCTTTAGGATGCTGAAAGGCTGCATACAAATGGGCAGCGTTCCTGAGACAGATGAAAGCGTAAATTTAATTCCTGTGGATTTTATCAGTAAAGCGATCGTGCATTTATCTAGACAAAAAGACTCTCTTGGAAAAGCTTTTCACTTAATCAATCCCAATCCTGCACCTTTTAAAGAAGTTGTGAATTGGGTACGTTTTTTTGGCTACCCCTTGCGAGAAATTTCAGACGAACAATGGCGCGAAGAATTACGCACAATAGTTGGTAAATCTCCAGATAATCCTCTTTATCCACTCGTACCTTTCTGGTCTAAATCATCAGAAAAAAATACCACATCGCCTGTTCTACAATTTGATTGCCAAAATACCCTAGATAGTCTAGCTACAACTAACATTAATTGTCCGCCAGTCAGTCCTGAGTTATTAACCAAATTCCTGTCATACCTAATTAAAAAAGGAGTATTAAGCAGTCCAAACTCTTATTAGTAAGTTTATGCGCGCGGTAGCATCCCAAATTTGTCAAAGAACCCCACCCCAACCCTAAGATCCGACGGGGAGGGAGCAATAAATTTCAAAAATTTTTCCTGTTTGCGGGGCTCCCGTGTACACACAACTTGCCAAAACCTTGTCTAGTCAGACACAAGCCGCATTTAGGCAAGGTTTTCGGATTAGCCAGGTTGTTATCAACTATTTTGGCTTATTGATAATCCTTAACGGAAAATCAAAGATTTAAAAAATAAATTTCCATCACTTTCCGTCCATTTGATTTCCAACTCGACTTGTGTGTACACCGGAGGCGGGGGGGGTTAAGGTCTTGTCATTACCCACCTCTCCTAAAACCCTTTCAGCGTAAAGGTTTTAGAGAATCTATTTTATCATTAGTTACAAACTATTGATAATAGCCAATAATGAACAACGAGAGAATGGGGGGTTTCAGAATTTGCTTTTTGAGCAAATTAGCAGATTTAAAAATGTAGGTAATGACAAAGTTTTAAGGCAATACGGTTTACTTAACACTATTTATGCCCCGGAGATCCCCCTAAATCCCCCTTAAGAAGGGGGACTTTAAGAGCTTCTTGTCCACCCCTTAAAAAGGGGTGTGCCAGGGATATCTGTCTTAAGTGAACCGTATTGGGTTTTAAGGCTCTTTACAAATTCGGGATGCTCCCTACAGTTACTCCTTCAATAACGATAAGTATTGGTTGCACCGGCTCATTAAAAGTAATCGCAACTCTTGGTTTTTAGTAACAGTTGTGTAAGTTATGATAAATTTTAGTTTAACCAAAATGGATTTGCTTAAGTCTCAAGGAGAGTCAATGAAAAGTTCAGTTTCAACTACTACCTCTTGGATTACCTATTACCAGCCGAATTGCCAAGCAAAAATCCGTCTATTTTGCTTCCCTTATGCAGGTGGTAATGCTATTATTTTTCGCAATTGGCAAAACGCTTTGCCTAGTCATGTAGAAGTCTGTCCCGTTCAACTTCCCGGAAGAGGAACTCACTTGATGGAGGCTCCTTTTACTCAAATTTATCCGCTCATTGAGGCGACCGCACAAGCTTTGCTCCCCTACTTAGATAAACCTTTTGCTTTTTTTTGTCACAGTTTGGGCGCGTTAATAAGTTTTGAACTCGCTCGTTATCTCCGCCGAAAATACGGCAAGCAACCAGTTCATTTGTTCGCATCGGCTCGCCAAGCACCTCACATTCCCGATACATCGCCAATGCACGCTCTTTCAGAACCGGAATTCTTGCAGGAATTGCACCGCCTCAACGATATCCCCCAAGAAGTTCTGGAAAATCCAGAAATGATGCAACTGCTGATTCCTATTGTGCGAGCATATTTAGCGATCAATGCAGTTTATGTTTATGTAAACGAACCACCTTAAAATTATCCGCTTACTATCTTTGATGGTTTGGAAAACCCCGAAACTAACCTTGATTGTCTTGAATCTTGGCGCGAACACACAATTGCTTCTTTCGTGCTAAAAATGTTCCCTGGTGACCATTTTTTCATCAATAGCGCAGAGTCGCTTGTACTTGAAGCTCTTTCTCAAGAGTTTCATCAATTGGCAACAAATCTATAAAAGAGGATAAATACATGATTGCTGGTCTTCATTCGTGGAATTGTTCACCTAAAGACCTGACATTAGGTAACAACGAAATTCATGTTTGGCGAGTCTTTTTGGATCAAACAGTATTTTGCTTGCAGAGTTTACAACAGACTCTCTCTATTGACGAGCAGACCAAAGCGGAACGTTTTTACTTTAAAAAAGACCAAAAACAATTTATTGTTAGTCGCGGCGCGTTGAGGGCAATTCTAAGTCGCTATCTGGACCTAAGCCCCAGCGCTCTGAAGTTTGGCTACAACCTCTACGGAAAACCATTTTTAATCCCTACTCAAGGCGGGACTACTCTTCGTTTCAATCTGTCTCATTCTGACGGAATTGCTCTAATTGCTTTTACGAAAAACCGAGATATTGGCATCGATATAGAACGAATTCGCACAGATTTTCCTTGCCAGCAGATTGCTAATTTTTTTTCACCCTTAGAGAACGCTGTATTGCGTTCACTCCCTGAACATCTCCAAAACAAGGCTTTTTTCACCTGCTGGACTCGCAAAGAAGCGTATATTAAGGCAGTCGGTAAAGGACTTTCTATTCCTCTGGATCGGTTTGATGTCGCCTTCGCACCGGGAGAACCAGCAGCGCTGTTACACTTTCAAGACAACCCGCAGGAGATATCCAGGTGGTCTCTAATTGAATTAATCCCAGGTTCAGATATGGTAGCCGCTCTTGCGGTTGAAGGATATGGCTGGCAACTTCAATGTTTGGAGTGGCAATATCAATTTTAATTAGGGCTTGCTGAAAAAGTGTATAGAGCGAATCAGGTAGCCCACACAGCTTAAAAAATAGTAAGTTTGTCGCTAAATTCCAAATTTTTCTCTGACGCGACAGACGATTCTTGCTATCCTCGGCTCGCTTTCTTTGTTCAGTTCCCGGTTCTACGCCGGATTCGCCTACGGACAGAAATTGCCTAAAAGCCTTGAATCTGTACCCCAAGTGCTGCCAGAAAATCCTCAAGCGCCCGCTGCACCAAAAATTTAGGTTCTTCCTTACTTACTATGCTAAATCAATAGCTAAATCAGTAAAAATATCTAAACAAATATATAGAAAAGTAAATTAAGTCCTTGTCCAGCTTGACATTTGGGCTAGTTTAATTGTTAATTATCAAAGAGCCACAAGA
>JBBSNU010000228.1:0-7525 GCA_038260455.1 Chroococcales cyanobacterium
AGGAGGATCGGATTGCTGGATCTAATTCTGCTAAGTGATCTTAAACTTATAGGAATTACGCATGGGGCTCAGAAACCGGGTTTTTTGCGAAAATACTTCGTTACATCCCGCAGATTCGGAAAAAAACCCGGTTTCTTTGGTCGGAGTGCGTAAGTCCTGATTCACTGAAAAGTTTATTTTGGCTAACTGTTATAACTCTCAATTCGCGGGCAATATCCTTGCTGGTAAATCGCAGTGCAAGGTATCGGAAACCCAGACATGGCATGAGTTCGTGGATTTTGACTTCCTCACAATTCTTAATAAAAACTTGGAGCCTTTATAGGTTACAGTTTACAAGTCTCTGCATGAGAGAAGAAGGTTCCCCCCCCCCCCACACCAAGGATCCCACCACCGCCCCACCACCCACTCGCCCCCCGCCTCGGGAGGTGGGCTTGGGGTGCATTGGTATTGAAAGTAAGTTGGGACTCGAAAAGCCATTCTCCTTTCTCTCCTTTCTGTTTCCAGCCGATCGCCTCACTAAAAGCTTTCCATACCTCTGGATTATACTTTTTAGTACCGCCAACACTTTGATAAATGCGTTTCTGCACAGAAAAGCCGAAGCGCCCATCACTGTATTTTACCCAAAGTTGATCCATTGCCCGCAAATCTGGACAGGAAAAATTTTCGACATCTTCCTCTCCTAGCCAACCTTCTTTTTGTCTTCCCGCTACCTCTACCATTTTATTAGTAGTTTCCTCATCTGCTGCTTTCCACTGCCCAGCCGCCAATAACTGTTCCAGTTTAGTATAGTCTCCTTTAGCAAGGGGTTGATTTTCCCAAGACTGATTTGCCAGATAAGTTTTAATGGGAATTCCCCACCGAAACGTATTAATTTGTACCCCTTTAGCAACTCTGGCCGCAGCTTGTTGCAACGCCGCTTGCTGTTGCGGAGGTAAACTTGCTTGCTGACTCTGCAAATCCGCAACAATTTGAGCGTCTGTTTTCCCGTGAACTGCAACCACTTTACCGCTAACATCTAAAACAGGCCCGCCACTCATGCCGCCAAAAGTAGAAGCATCATAGGAAATCCCATAACCCTGTTCCAACACATCCAATCCCGATACAGAACCTCGCACAAATTGTCGCACTAATTTGCCACCACCAACTCTGTCTGGAAACCCAGAAATGTAGATTTGGTCTGTTTGTTTCACGCTATCGGAATCGCCAAGATTGAGACTCGGATAAGAACATTTCTCCCCGGCTGACTGAAACGTTACCACTGCTAAATCCAGATAGGGACTTGCTTGGATGCTGTTAGTTTTATGAAGTTTTTTGTCGTTAGTTTGCAGGTTCAAACTGCGCCCTTCCACCACATGACGCGCTGTGAGTACCGTGCAAACTCCCGCAGGCCCCGGTACAATAAAGCCCGTACCGTGTCCGGCTTCATTTTGGTAGGAAATCAGCACGATGCTATTTTTAACTGTTTCGGCAATTTCTTGAGATGACTTTTGCTGTCCGCAGCTTGTTAAGGAGAGTGCGAGAAGGGTAAGAATTAGCAAGCAAGACCGAGATTTCATTGCTTTTACTGGTAGTTTTAGGGAGAAATAGAATCAAGGACACGTTTTTCTACAACAGTGGTGTGTTGCTTTCCAGGTAGGAGATTAGCACGACATTCCTTGAAATAATTATACTTTAATTTGAAACTGTAGTGCTGTATTGGCATGGAGAAACACGATCGCGCTAGCCGCAAGCATCGCACTTCCATACCGCAGGCGACAAAGCAATGGTTTTTGATTTGGTGCGGCCCGACTGCTACCCCAGATGAAAGTCAGCCCCCGACTCCTGACTTGCGGCGCGACAAGCATCTAGCCAAGATTGAAACGATCGCGAAGTTGCGGCAATTTGGCTTGAGTGACGAGCAAATTGCAGAGTCGCTAGGGCTAACATTGGAGGAGGTGAAGCAGGTGGACTCGGAGGGGTAAGTTTGCTACAATATGATGGAGAGCACAAATATTACTTCGATAAAAATGGAATAGTAAACAATGACACTGAAAGAATTAGAAAAACAACTCATTGCCTTAACTCCCGGTGAAAAAGCTCAGGCAATACAGCTATTAGTTCAAAGTTTAAGCAATACTTGGCAAGGAATAGAAAAAACTCCGGGCGTGTGTGGCGGCGATGCTAGAATTGCCAAGACTCGCATCCCTATTTGGTCGTTGGTAAATTATCGCCATCTCGGTGCAAATGATGTGCGGATTTTGCAAGACTTTCCTCATTTGACTGCGGCTGATTTGGCGAATGCTTGGGCTTATGCTGACGCGCATCCTGAACAAATCGAAGCAGCCATAGCTAGAAATGAGGAAGATTGACAAATGGTGCGTCTTTATGCAGATGAAAATTTTCCACTGGTAATCGTGGAATTACTGCGAACTTTTGGTCACGATGTTTTGACAGTGCAGGAAGCTGGAAATGGTGGACTGGGGATTCCTGATGAAGATGTGCTAGCTTTTGCTATTAGCGACAATCGAGTTGTTTTGACGCGCAATTGGGATGATTTTAGACACCTGCACCGTTTGCAACCTGACCATAACGGTATCATTATTTGCAAAGAAGATTTGAATACAGAGAGACAAGCTACACGCATTAATGATGCTATTTCTACGGAAGAAAATCTCAGAGGTAAATTGATTCGGGTAATTCGTCCGCCGCAGTGAAAAAAAGCCGTGAAGCCCAGCTATCCCGTAGGGAATCGCCAAATCCAGATTTAAGCTAAAATATTAAACATATATTCCCCAAAAAATAGGAATGAATTATGACTCTCACCGAATCAAAAATCGATTGGGCATCTTTAACAGCCGTCGATAAAGCAGCGGTTATAGAAATTTTACTTCAAACAGTAAGCAATAGTTCGCTAGGTATCAAAAAAACTCCCGGCGTGTGTGGCGGTGATGCTTGCGTTGGCAATACTCGCATACAAGTTTGGGTACTTGTCGGGTATCGCCGTCTCGGATGCAGTGATGCTGAACTCTTTAAGTGTTATCCCCATTTAACTGCTGCTGACTTAGTAAATGCGTGGGCTTATGCTGATGCTTACCCAGAAGAAATTGAAACAGCAATCAGAGAAAATGAGGAAGCATAAAACATGGCACGAATTTATGCAGACGAACAGTACCCGCTGCCAGTAGTTGAGTTTCTTCGACCTTTAGGTCACGATGTATTAACAGTTCAACAAGCAGGAAAGGCAGGATTGGGAATTCCAGATGAGGATGTATTGGCTTTTGCCGTGACTAATGAGCGAGCAGTTTTGACTCTCAATCGAGGGGATTTCATTCGACTGCATCGCTCACAACCTAACCATGCTGGTATTATCATTTGTACTCAAGATAACAACTGGGAAAGACAGGCGACACGAATTAATGATGCTATTTCTACGGAAGAAACATTGAGTGGTAGATTGATTCGGGTGGTACGTCCCCAAAGCTGAAAAAAAGCCGTAAAGAAACCGGGTTTTTTACCTAATCTGTCGGTAGCAACAAAGTATTTTCGCGAAAAACCCGGTTTCTGGGCCCCATGCTAAGTCCTATTTGCCCAAAACCATCCTAAAATCTTACTAAATGCACCAAGATTAGGTAGAATCATCTGGGTGTCTGAGGATTAACTATATGCGCTGGGTTCGATATGTGGCGATCGCGATCGTCAATGCTTTCGGTGTCGTCATCGGTATAATTTGGGTTGCAATCCCCGCAACACTCGCTCAACCTTCCCTAAACTACCAACTCGCACTCTCAGGGCGACAGACAGACGGCGACACTCCGCAATCGCTCCCGGAACTCTACAAATTGCGCGATCGCCTCAAGGTAGAATTAGATAACAGCGCGAAAAATACCGACAGCAACCTGTTTTCCCCAGAACATTGGTACCGCCAGCAATCCAAAAATCTGGCCGAGCAACTCCAAAACGCTCAAAGTCAGATTCAAACAGAAGAAAGAGCCAAAAATAATTGGGACGATGCTGCTAAAATAGCCGCCAAAGCTGTTGTAATTGGACGCACTTCTAAAGCAGATCCTGCTACTTGGGAAGAGTCACAACGCCTGTGGCAAATGGCACTCAACCACCTGCGACTCATTCCTCACGGTTCTTTTTTGACTGAGCGGGCGATCGACAAAACCATCGAATATCAAGGAAACCTCACTGTCGCTACCTACGAATGGCAAGTAGCACGTTCTGTACAGAAAATTAGAGCCGAGGAAGAACGGGTAAGAGAAATCGCCCGCAAAGAGCAAGAGAAAAAAGAATTCGCCCGCCGAGAAATAGAGAGAAAAGAACAAGAGAAAAAAGAACTCGCCCGCCAAGAAATAGAAAGACAAGAATTTGCTAGACAAGAATTAATCCGCCAAGAACGAGAAAAACAAGAACTCGCCCGCCAAGAATTAGCCCGCCAAGAATTAGCCCGCCAAGAATTAGCCCGCCAAGAATTAGAAAAGCAGGAGTTAGCCCGCCAAGAATTAGCCCGCCAAGAATTAGCCCGCCAAGAATTAGAAAAGCAGGAATTAGAAAAGCAGGAATTAGCCCGCCAAGAATTAGCCCGCCAAGAATTAGCCCGCCAAGAATTAGAAATAAATCAACAAGCAACTCCTCAACCAACTCCTGAATCAACCGCAACTGCAACTCCGGCCCCTGTAAACCTCGCAGCCTCGCCGATTAACTTCTTTTTTGCGGGAGATACTAACAGAGACGGCGAAATTAATCAACTAGACGAAGCCGGAAAAGAACAATGGTCATTGTCTAGCGGCGCGCTAATTGTGTTTAACGCTCCCAAGAGCGATCGCACAAAAATAGCCACTTGGAAACAAACCAAAATTAGCGTCCCCCGCCGCGCAGCCATGCTTTCTCAAGTTAACTTAACTTTGTCGGAAAACTTCAAAACCTCTCAATTATTTATCACTGCTGATAGCATTGCTAGCCCTCATATCAACGTTTTTCAGAAAATAGGCGAGGGATGGCAAGCTGTAGATATATCCGGTGCAAAACCCCTAATTTTCAGCACGAATATTGTTTTAGGTGTCGAAGCAAAACAATTTGCCGATCGCAATTGGAACGGCAAACTCAATCTCAAAGCAACTGCCGAAAACAACGGTCAACAAATCGCCGCCACCACCATTCAAATGGGTGTCAGTCCTTGGATAATACCAGCCAATACCGCACCAGTAACAGAAGTTCAAGTCAGCGACAGAGGCGCGGCCAACAGTGAATTTATCTCGCAGCTAAAACAAGCAGTAGAACCCACAGGCGCTCAATTAAAAATCATCCAGGGTGATAATGCTTGGATGCAAGACATTCAGAAAAACGGCTACATTCAACTTCCCGAAAAATCCGATATACGCCAATTGAATGTCGCTCTAAAAAGCAATGACGAACCCGATGAAAACCCGCCGGACAAATCAACTCAAAAGCGGGATTTGAGAGTAATAAAAATTGGAAATTCTCGCGCTGAAAATCCTGTAAATCAGTGGTCAAATGGCTACGGAAATTTGCAGGTTACACCGCCGATTCCCGGCTACCCAATGGGTCGAGTTTATTACGGAAATTCGGGGAATGCTAGTTTTAATCCAGAGGTACTTGATTTTATTCAAGCTCAGATAATTCAAGGGCCAGCGGTGGATATTGATACTTCTTGGCTTTTGACTCACCAAGTCGATGAAATTATCAATTTTATTCCCAGTCAAACTGCCGGAAAATATGTAATGGCGATCGCCAGTCCAGAAGCCGGAGTCAAACTGTTGGAAGAATTGGCGGGTAAAGGTTACGGCGAGGTTACTATCAATCGCGGTTTGAGCAATGAAACTACAGTCAGCGCCGCCTTGAAAAATCAAGCTTTAATTCAACACAATCTCAATTTGCAAAAGCAGAAAATCAACCCGATTTTAGACAAGTTGAAAAGAGAGTTTTCACTGACAGACGACCAAATCGTTCAAGTTCCAGCGATGTTTGGCTACAGCGGTTATGCTTGGTGGCCGAATATGGTCAATTCGGTACCGGTTAACGGCAAATTGTTAGTTTCCAATCCGCGCGGGGCGATGATTGACGGCAGAGATTACACTCAAGAGAGATTGCGCCAACTGCTACTGACCGCTGGTGTTAGTGTGAGCTTTTTGGATGATAGGTATTATCAAGAATTGAAAGGAAACGTGCAGTCGGCGACGAATACTGTGAGGAAGGGAGAAGAACGACCTTTTTGGCAATCTTTGCCTAATAATTAATGATTGGGCATTGGGCATCGGGCATCGGGCATCGGGAATTGGGAATCGGGAATTGGGCATTGGTGAAAGTAGGGGCTCCCCTCACCAACCATACTCGCCTGTAACGAACAATCTCATAAACCCGCCCCCACCCAACCGTAAATCTCACGTCCCTATGCTAATATTTAGGAGAACTATGCTAGGAGTTTAAGAGATGGCTACCCTGCAAATAGAAAATATACCAGAGGAATTATATACGAGGCTGCAAGAGTTAGCCGATGCTCAAAACCGCTCGATTAGTGCATTTGCGATCGGCATTTTAGAAGCTGAGTTGTCAACAAAGACAAAACCCCTCTCAGGACAACGTAAAAAGTCTGTAAGAGAACTATTGGCAGAAATCAGCAGTCGTCGCGAGTCTCGTCCAGCGAATATGGGAATGATATTAGATAGTACCGCTTTAATTAGAGAGGATCGCGACAGATGACCAATCCTCTGAGGTGCGTAGTCGATGCTAGCGTGGGGATTAAGCAATTTATCCCCGATCCGCTGTCCTCTAAAGTAGTTCAATTATTTACCAATCTTGAAATTCCACAGACTGAAATATTTGTACCGGATCTGTTTTATATTGAGTGTGCAAATATTATCTGGAAGTATGTCCGTGCTGGACTTTATGCTGCTGCTGATGTTCCAACAGATTTAGCTAATCTTAGAGGTTTATCCTTGCGTGCAGTATCTACTGCTGAACTGATTTTAGACGCAACGAGTATCGCCTTAAATTATGGAATCTCTGCTTATGATGGCAGTTACGTTGCTCTTTCAGAACCAGTTGGTGCGCCTTTGTTAACTCTGGATCAAAAGCTAGTCAGAGCTTTAGCAGGCACATCTTATGATGTTCGATCATTTAACGATTTTAATGTCACAACACCGCCTTATCCTTAGCTTTATAGGAAATTAATTCACTTGTTTACTCTTACCAGTAGAAAGGTGGTTCGCTATAATATAGATATGAAATTCCCAGCAGCAAAACCCGATGTACTATGACACTAAAAGAATTAGAACCGCAACTACTTTCCCTGACTCCGGCTGAAAAAGCTCTAGCAATACAGATATTAGCTCAAAGTTTAGCTAACGCTTGGCAGGGAATTGAAAAAACTCCCGGTGTAGTCGGCGGTAATGCCAGGATTGCAGGGACTCGAATTTCTGTTTGGGGACTGGTAGAGTCTCGTCGATTAGGCGCGACTGATGCTCAACTTTTAGCAGATTATCCGCATATTAGTGCTAGCGATTTGAAAAATGCCTGGGCTTAT